>NZ_DATAGQ010000031.1:0-47747 GCF_036263595.1 Geminicoccus sp.
CAACGCCGTCGCTGCCCACCCCGTGAAGGTGGAACGACTGCTTGCCCAGATCGATGGCTACAAGGTCGAATGACATGCTTCCCTCCGTCAGTTGGCCACCTATCGTGGCCGGGAAGCGGGAGGCGTCCATTCCATAACATGCGCCGGCTGATCTGGTTCGAGCGACAGGCCTTGTCGGGCTGGAGGGCGTCAGAGGAACCTGCAAGCCTACGGACGAGCAGCCAAAGGACATCCTGCCAACGCAGAGCCACGATCGTCGTCACGTCGCCGTACCCTGCGCTCCAGCCCGGCGCCTTGCCGGCAGGTGGAGGTGGCCGGCTGACTTGCAAAGCGTCTGTCACCGTGCCGCATCTTCATCTCCTCCTTCGCGGCACCCAGGGAGACGCTCGCCCGAGACATGGCCGATGACGAAGAACGGTTGTCCGCAACGTCTCCGGAGCTGGGCGTCGGGAGGCCCAGGCGACGGGGGATGGATGGCACCATGGCCCTGCCCTCCCACCGTGGACGCGATCGTCCGCAAAGGCGCCAAAGCGCCATGGTCAGGCGGCTGCCCGCATGCCCTGGGCGAAACGGAGGTTTCGGGAGGGGACCAGGCGCCGGTCGTAGGTGATGCAGCGCTGGGTGCCACGGCGGCAGTAGAGCAGTTGTCGGGTCCGCTCCAGGCGTGGCGAGAAGCCGGGGTGGTCGCGCAGGCTGTCCAGTGCCGGCAGGACGCTGTCGTCGACGAAGAACGCCGCGTGCGAGCGGAGCCGGACCATCTGGTCGATCAGGGCCAGCCCTGCCCAACCGGCATCGCTGCTGGCTGGTGTGCCATCGAAGCTGGGGCTGATCGGCAGGCCGGGCTCGTGGCCGCCTGGCCGGCCGGCCTCGAACCGGTAGAGAAGGGGGCGCATGGCCTCTAAGGCCGCCTGCCTGGCCCCGGTCGTCTGCAGGAGCCTGACCAAGCCCGTCAGTCGGGCGGGGTAGTCCATGAGGTCGGAGAAATCACGGAGCCCACTAAGCCAGGACGTCGCCATCGCCTCGGCATGAACGACCCGCTGCGCGAGCGGGCCCTCCTTGCGCAAAAGACAGGCTTTCAGTGCGGCCAGCGCCTCGTCCCAGGGCAGATCGGCTTGGCAGGGGAGCGGCGGCATCTCCAGCCGCGCTGCCTCGATCGCAGCCGGCGTCACGAGCAGTCCGCGCGCTTCCAGCTCTCGCGCCCGTTCCGGACGGCAGCCGATCAGGTTCAAGGTGAACCCGTCGAGGAAGCACGTATCCAGCGGAACGGCGACGGTGAGACCGGCCACATGGTGGTAGATGTCATAGCCGAGTGCTGTCAGGCGCTCGCCCGCCTCGAGCGTGACGTCGGGCTGCTTCATGTCCACCTCGAACATCACCAGCGGCGCCATCCGTTCCAACGCGGTGCGCGCCCCGTCCAGGACCGGCCGCTCATGCCCCTCGGTGTCGATCTTGATGACATCAGGCGCTGCGATGCCGCGTTCGCTGAGCAGCCGGTCGACCGTCTCCACCCGGACGGCCATGCCGGGCCCTGCCTCCACCAGATGAGCGGTCTCGCTGAACGCCGATCGGCCGAGCACGCCCTGGCCGGCATGGTCGGCAAGGGCAATGTGCTGGACGTCCATCCACCCCAGGCCATTGGCCGCGACCGTGCGATGCAGCCGCTCCTGCAGGATCGGCGAAGGCTCGCAGGCGACGACCCTTCCATGTGGGGCCGACACGGGCCGCCAGCGATGCCGCGTACACGCCATGGTTGGCGCCGACATCCAGGACCTGCCAGCCAGGCTGGACCACGCGCCGCAGCCATGCGAGCTCGGCCTCGAACCAGTCTTCCTGCTCGAACAGAACCCAAGGCGTGATCTCGTCCAGGTCGTTGGCCGTGACGATCCTCACGCCGTCCTGTATTTCCAGCTCGACCGGTGCCTTCGGCGGCAGGCCCGGATCCAGTGGGATCGGTCGGCGGCCAGCGGTGGCGGATTGCATCATGTCATCCCGGGAAGGATCGGTCCGACACCCACTATCGCACAACCTGCTTAACGAAAGCTGAAGACGGATGCGTCTGCCCCAGGGCCTGCGGCGATGGCCACAGGCAGCAGTGTGGTGACGAGCGGCGCCCATGGCTGGCTGCTGCTCCGCCATGCCGCCACCGCCGGGTCGACCGGCTGCTTCGTCGGCTGCTCGGATCGGCCTATCGAGCCTGTGGACGACGACGAGCTGGCCCGGCTGGTCCAGGCGGTCGGTCATGTCGACGTCGTCGTGGTGACTCCGCTGCGGCGAACGAAGGAGACGCTCGACCTGCTGGTCCAGGCAGGAATGCGGCCGCCATCCCGACTGGTCATCGGGGAGCGCCTGGTCGAGCAGAGCTTCGGGCGGTGGGAAGAACAGGCCTACGACCTGCTGGCGGCGGCAGATCCAGCCTACTGGCGTTTTTGGGATGATCCGGCCGGCAACGAGCCGCCGGGCGGCGAGAGCTACCGGGCAGTCTTCGACCGGACGCTTGCCGCCCATCGGGCGCTCGCCGACAGCCTGGAGGGGCAGGTCCTTCACATCGGCCATGCCGGGCCGATCAGGGCGCTCCTGGCCTGGCAGGCGGGCCAGGATCCAAGGGACGCATTGACGCGCCACGTGGCGCCTTTGTCGCTTCATCGCATGCAGGGGGGTGAAACCGTGCGAACCTCCTCCCCTGGCATGGAGGTTCGCCTGCATGCTAGGGCGACGTGCCGTTCATCCAGAACGTCGGATCCGGGCGCAACGTGAGCAAGTTCTTGGCGGTGGGCAAAGTCTACCTGGTCGGTGCCGGGCCGGGCGACCCCGAGCTGTTGACCCTGAAGGCGCTGCGCGTCCTGCAGAAGGCCGACGTCATCGTGCACGACCGCCTGATCGCGCCGGAACTCATGGACCTGGTGCCAGCCAGGGCGGAACGGATCTTCGCCGGCAAGCGCCGAGACCATCACCATTTGCCCCAGGACGACATCAACCAGCTTCTGGTGGACCTCGCGCGCAGCGGACGCAATGTCGTGCGGCTGAAGGGCGGCGACCCGTTCGTGTTCGGCCGCGGTGGCGAGGAGCTGGAAACGCTGGTGCGTGCCGGCATCCCGTTCGAGGTCGTTCCGGGCGTGTCCGCGGCCAACGGTGTGGGCGCCTATGCCGGCATCCCGCTGACCCACCGCGACCACGCGCAGTCCGTGCTGTTCGTCACCGGCCACACCAAGGATGGCGAACCCGACCTGAACTGGACCGCGATCTGCCAGCCCCGGCAGACCATCGTGATCTACATGGGGCTGAAGTCCCTGGCGGCCCTTTGCAACAAGCTCATCGAGCACGGCCTGCCGCCCGATCTCCCGGCCGCCGCCATCGAGAGCGGCACCCTTCCGGTCCAGCAGGTGATCGCCGCGACGCTGGCGACCCTGCCCGAGAAGGTGGCCGGGCGCCGGTTCGACGGGCCGGTGATGGTGATCGTGGGGTCCGTCGTGAGCCTGCGGGACAGGCTGGCCTGGTTCGACCGGGCGCGGGAGCCGGTCGATCCCGACATGGCGGAGCCGGCGGCCAGCCGCGCCACGGTGCTGCACCGGCCCGCTTCAGGAAATGCCGGCCGCTCCTGAGGAGCGGCGGCGCGTTCAGATCTCGCAGATCCGCCCGAGCAGGACCGGACGGCTGGCACCGGTGACGGCAGGCAGGTTGGCCGGGATGCCGTCGACCCGCAGCGACGCCAGGAGGGCGAAGGCAATGGCCTCCTTGGCGTCCGGATCGATCCCGAGCTGGCTGGAAGGCAGCAGGGGAACCTCGCCGAGATGGAAGCTCAGCCGCTGCATCAGGTAGCGGTTGTGGATGCCGCCACCGCTCGCGACGACCCTTACCACGTCCCTGGCATGACGTCTGATGGCATCCGCGACGGAACGCGCGGTCAGTTCCGTCAGCGTTGCCAGCAGGTCGGCCTCGTCGCCACGCCCGCGTGCCAGCAGCTCCTCGGCCAGCTCCGCCCCGAATTGCTCCGGCCCTGTCGAGCGGGGCGGTGCAAGCGCGAAGAACGGATGAGCAAGCAGTTCGTCCAGCAGCCTGGTGTCCACGTGGCCCTGAGCAGCCCATGCACCATCCGCATCGTAGCGCAGGCGCCCCTGCGTCAGCGCGCGGACCGTCGCATCGACCAGGCTGTTCGCGGGCCCTGTGTCGAACCCCAGCACGCTGCCGTCCTTCGGCAGGATCGTGATGTTGGCGATGCCGCCCAGGTTGAGGGCCACGACCGTGCCGGCGGGATCGGACAGGAGCAGGCGGTCGATGAACGGGACGAGCGGTGCACCGGAACCTCCGACCGCCACGTCGCCCGAACGAAAGTCGCTCACGACCGGACAGGCCAGGGACGCAGCCAGAAAGTGCGGGTCGCCGATCTGCAGCGTGGTGACGCCATGCTCGTGGTACACGGTCTGCCCGTGCAAGCCGACCAGGTCCGGCCGAAGGCCCAGCTCGCCGCAGAACCGGGTGGCGGCCTCGGCATAAAAGCGGCCAAGCGCGGTGTTCAGCCGCGCCAGCCCGGCGGTGTCCAGCCCCAGGCAGAGCTTGGGGCTCAGCGCCAGCTGCTCCGGGTGGGGCACCGTGCGATGGGCCAGCGTCATGAGCTTGGGCCGCGTGCCCCTGCCCACCCGGATCAGCGCCAGGTCGAGGCCATCCATGGACGTGCCGGACATCATGCCCAGCACGACCCGGTCGTCGCGTGCCTCGACCTCCTTCAGCCGGATCGGGACCGTCACAGCATGCCCGGAAAGGCGCCGCCATCCAGCATCAGCGACTGGCCGGTGAAGAAGCCGGCATGGGCGGAGCACAGGAAGGCGCAGAAGGCACCCAGTTCCGCCGGCTCGCCGAACCGGCCGGCCGGCGTGGCGGCAACCGCACCGGCCTCGATCTGCTCGATCGGCGTCCCGGTCCGCTCGGCCCGGACCTTCATGTTGTCGGTGAGCCGTGCCGTCCGGAACGGTCCCGGCATCAGGTTGTTCACGGTGACATTCCGGGCAGCATAGTCCCGGCCCACACCCACCAGGGCGGAGGTCAGGCCGGCACGTGCGGCGGACGACAGCGCCAGCTCGGCACGCGGCGCCTTCACGACCGACGAGGTGATGTTGACGATCCGGCCAAAACCCCGCTCGGCCATCCCGTCGACCACGGACCGGATCAGGCTGAGCGGCGTCAGCATCACCGAATCGACCGCGTCGTGCCAGGCCTGGTCGGGGAAGCTGCGCCAGTCGCCCATCGGCGGGCCGCCAGTGTTGGTCACCAGGATGTCGGGGTCGGGGCAGCTTTCCAGCAGCTTCGCGCGGCCTTCAGGCGTCGTGACGTCCACGGCAACGGGCGTGACGGTCACGCCGTGCCGCTCGGCCAGGCGGGCGGCCGCATCCTGCAGCGCAGCCTCCCCACGGGCACAGATCGTGACCGCGACGCCGGCGGCCGCCAGGGCATCGGCGCAGGCGAAGCCCAGCCCCTTGCTGGCGCCACCGATGATCGCCCTGCGTCCGGCGATACCCAGATCCATCAGCTCTACTCCTCCCGCTCCTCGTCCGGCTCCAGACCTTCCAGGGCCGAGAGATCCACCAGCACGCCGCGGGCCAGCGCAATGGTGACCGGTCGCCTCGCCCGGAGCGATGCCCGGTCGAGTTCGCCGACGATGCGGCGGACCGACCCGAACGAGCGCGGCCCATGCGCGATCAGCCACTCGACCACGCCGGGATCCGGCCGCAGACCACGATCGGCCAGTTGCTTCACATAGAGCGCCGCAAGCAAGGTGTCATCCGGCGGCCCGATGGCGATCGGCGCGGCCAGCATGAGGCGCGAGCGGAGGTCCGGCAGGTCGACGGGCCAGCGTGACGGCGGCAGCGTCGCGGTCATCAGGAGGCTGCCGCGCCGCTCGGTCACGAGGTTGAAGAGATGGAACAGGGTCTGCTGGTCCCAGGCGAGGTCGGCCTCGTCGATCACCAGGCAGGTCGCGGGGGATGGGAAGAGGTCGCGGGGCGGCATCAGCCAGAGGCCATTGCTGTCCAGCCAGACGGCATTGGCCCGGGCCGCCCAGATCCGGGCCAGATGGGTCTTGCCGCATCCTTCCGGCCCGAACAGGACGGTCACCGGCGACGGCCAGCGTGGCCAGCGCGCGAGTTGCGCCAGTGCCTGCGCGTTGGACGAGGACGGCAGGAAGTCGCGCTCGTCCGTGCTCTCGATGTGCGGCAGATCGAGGGTGAGCTGACGCGGCATCGTCAGATCCGACCTGCCCGCACCTTCAGGAGCGGGCGGCACCGGTGACGGCGATACGGACGGCTCCGATCATGTAGGCGCAGCCCGACGCGATCGTGAGCAGCGCCATCAAGGGCAAGGTCATGGTGGCAACGTCCGAGGCGAACCAGAACATCCGGCCGGCCTCGGCCAACACGGCACCCACATAGATCAGCTGGGCGAAGGTGCAGGCCTTCCCGAGCAGGGACGGCACGATCTCGAAGCCTTCCACCCTTGCCCGCAGCACCAGCGTTCCTAAGGAAAGCAACAGGTCGCGGGCGACCACCAAGCCCAGCAGCCAGGACGGCACCACGCCCTGCCAGCTCAGCACCAGGAAGATGCCTACGAGGAGCATCTTGTCGGCCACCGGGTCCAGCACGACTCCGACGCGGGAGATGCCTGCAAAGCGCTTCGCGATGAACCCGTCGGCAACGTCGGTCAATCCCGCCGCGAGGAACAGCCAGAATGCCGCCGCGTAGTGCCCGGACTGGATCAGCAGCCCGATCGGCACCACTGCCAGCAGCCGGAGCGTAGTCAGCCCATTGGCGAAGTTCACCACGGAATCGGCCCGAAACGGCTGCCCTGCGTTCAGCCGCCGATCGTTGACATCGGTCGGTCGCCCGCTCGAAGCAACCGCCATCCTTCGTTCTCCTGGCTCAGCTCGAGACCACGCGCCCGCATTGCATCGCGTAGTTCGTCGAGGCTGCCCACATGCCCGAGCACCACCCGCGCCTCCCTCCGGGTGATCCGTTCGACCGTGGTCGTCCGGATCTCCGGGATCTGGGACAATGCCTGCCTAATTTGTACCCACGCTGCGAGGTCGGCAAGCGGGACGGTCGCGGTCAACAGCTCGACCGTGGCATTGCTGCGCACCACCTGGCTCGCGACCTGGGTGTCCAGGGAGGCCAGGAG
Source organism: Geminicoccus sp. (assembly GCF_036263595.1). Taxonomy (NCBI): domain Bacteria; kingdom Pseudomonadati; phylum Pseudomonadota; class Alphaproteobacteria; order Geminicoccales; family Geminicoccaceae; genus Geminicoccus; species Geminicoccus sp. Next base: position 7,162 of record NZ_DATAGQ010000031.1, read on the forward strand.
CATCCGTGCCGCCGCCTGATAGTCGGGAAGTCCGTCTGGCGCCGGTGGCACCTGCCCGACCGACAGCGGCCGGACATCGCCATCCCGCGACAGATACTGGCCGCGCACGTCCAGCAGGGTGGAGCCGTCCGCCGCCGGCATGGCGACCGCATCCGCCACCAGCACGGTAGGCGTGCCGTAGCGCTCGGCGAGCTGCCTGAGCACGGCAGGGTCGCCGGCCAGGGCGCTTTCGCGCGGGATGGCGAGATCCTCGGCGTCGCCCAGCGGCAGCACGGGCTCGAGGGCCAGCGACCGGCCCGCGGCTTCGACCAGCGCCGTCCGCCATGGATCCGCATCGGCGAACGGATCGCCGCCCGTGGCATAGGCCAGCAGGACAGCCGGGACGACCTCCACGATGCCGTAGGAGAGGCCGTTGCTCTGCAGAAGTTCCTGGACCGGCTCGGGGCGGAAGGTGACCGTGATCTCAGCCTCGTAGCTCCTGGCGCCGACACGCTCGCGCTGGATCTCGAAGGAGCGGACGTAGCGGTCGATCCGGTCCTCCGCGACTTTCGGCAGCTGCGTCGGGTCGGCGACGCCGGACAGACGGCTCATCAGGCGCTCGAGCGCCAGGACCTGCCCCTTGGCGATCGCGGAGTTGCGCGCCTGCACCGCGTCGTCCGCCGTGGCCTGGGCCGGCACGTCCCGCTCGATGAACTGGCGGCTGTCGACGGTCTGTGCATCCGTTGCTGAGACGGAACCGAGCAGAAGAAGAGCGATGAGCGTCAGCAACGCTATCGACGGGCGGCGCGCGGCCATGGCAGATCAACCCGACGCGAGGACAAGCAGCCGGCCGAACGGGCCGGCACGCGCGGCGGAAGTGACCACGGGAGCTTCCGCCTGACAAGTTCTGCCTACATTTCGACCGAGGTTTGCCCATGCAGAACGCCGATGCGCCAGCCGGCGGCAGGTACGCAGAGGCCGGTGTGGACATCGAGGCCGGCAACGAGCTGGTACGGCGGATCGACGGGCTGACCCGTGCCACGGCACGGCCAGGCGCCACCGGTGCGCTGGGCGGCTTCGGCGCCCTGTTCGACCTGAAGGAAGCCGGCTACCGCGACCCGCTGCTCGTATCCGCCACGGACGGGGTCGGCACCAAGATCCTGCTGGCGGCGAAGACCGGGCGGATCGAGACGATCGGCATCGATCTCGTGGCGATGTGCGTGAACGACCTGGTGGTGCAGGGTGCGGAGCCCTTGTTCTTCCTGGACTATTTCGCGACGGGCAAGCTGGATGCCGGCAGTGCCGCCAAGATCGTGGCGGGGATCGCCGAGGGCTGCCGGCAGGCCGGCTGCGCCCTGGTGGGCGGCGAGACCGCCGAGATGCCGCAGATGTATGCCCCCGGCCATTTCGACCTGGCCGGGTTCGCGGTGGGCGCGGTCGAGCGGGACCGCCTCCTGCCGCGGCCGGATGTCGCGCCGGGCGATGTCCTGCTGGGGCTGGCCTCGTCCGGCGTCCACAGCAACGGCTTCTCGCTGGTGCGCCTCGTCCTGGACGAAGCGAAGGCTGATCTCGATGCGCCTGCCCCGTTCGCGCCCGGCCAGCCGCTGGCCGACGCCCTGCTGACGCCGACCCGGATCTATGTGCGGAGCTGCCTGGCGGCGATCGGGGCCGGCGGGGTGAAGGCCCTGGCGCACATCACCGGCGGCGGCCTGGAAGAGAACCTGCCCAGGGTCCTGCCGCCGGGCATGACCGCGACGCTGGATGTTGCCAGCTGGGAGCTGCCGGGCGTCTTTCGCTGGCTCGCGACAACGGGCCGCCTGCCCCGCGCCGACCTGCGCCGCACCTTCAACGCCGGAATCGGCATGGTGCTGGTGGTCGATCCGGACCGGGCAGACATGCTCCAGGCGACGCTCCGGCAGGCAGGCGAGCGGGTCAGCCGGATCGGCCGCATCACCGGCAGCGACGCGGGTGCTCCGGTCGTGTTCCACGGGATCGAAAACGCATGGCCCGACGCCGCGTCGCCGTCCTGATCTCGGGCTCGGGCTCGAACCTGCAGGCCCTGATCGACCGGAGCGTGCAGCCGGAAGCCAGCTTCGAGATCGTGCACGTGCTCTCGAACATCGCCTCGGCCTTCGGGCTGGAACGGGCGCGCCTTGCCGGCATCGCCACCTCGGTGGTCGATCACCGAGGGTTCGACAGCCGGCAGCACTTCGACAGGGCAGTCGGACTGGCCTTGCAGGAGACCGGCGCGGAGCTGGTGTGCCTTGCCGGCTTCATGCGGATCCTGGGCGCGGAGCTGGTCGAGGCCTGGGCCGACCGGATGCTGAACATCCACCCTGCCCTCTTGCCATCGTTCAAGGGCCTGCACACCCACGAGCGCGCCCTGGCCGCCGGGGTTCGGCTGCATGGCTGCACCGTCCATGTCGTGCGGCCGGCCCTGGATGACGGGCCGATCGTCGTGCAGGGGGTGGTACCGGTGCTGGCGGCGGACGATCCGGCCTTGCTGGCGAAGCGGGTGATGGAGGTCGAGCACCGGGCCTATCCGCTGGCGCTGGACCTGCTGGCATCCGGACGGGCCGTCGTCACTGGAGAGACGGTACGGGTCGATCCCGGCTTCCCGTCCGTGATCGTGCACCCGTCGCTCGCCTGAAGGTCAGCCCTCGTCCAGCCATTCCTCGATCAGGAAGCGGGCGATGCTGTCCTCGCGAGGCAGCTTCACGGGCGATCGCTCGTCGTCGGCCAGGATGTCGCGCGGGACCCAAAGCGCGTCCTCCAGCTCGTCCTGGTCGATCTGCATCTCGGTGGACGCGGCCGTCGCACGGAACCCCAGCATGAGCGACTGAGGGAACGGCCAGGGCTGCGAGGAGCGGTACTGGATGGTCGTGAGGTGCACCCCGGACTCCTCCAGGATCTCGCGTTCCACGGCCTGTTCCAGGCTTTCGCCCGGCTCCACGAACCCGGCCAGCGTCGAGTACATGCCGGGCGGAAAGCGCGGCGAGCGGCCGAGCAGGGCTTGGTCCCCATGGGTCACCAGGACGATGACGGCCGGATCGGTGCGTGGGAAATGGTCGCGGCCGCAGTTTGGGCAGTGCCGGGCATGGCCGGCTTCGGTCGGCAGGGTCTCGGTGCCGCAGCTGCCGCAAAAGCGGTGCGTGGCATGCCAGTGCAGGAGCGCCCTGGCAGAGGCCAGCAGGCCGGCCTCGTGGGCCGGCAGGACCGGACCTACCGTGCGCAGGTCGACCAGCGGCAGGCCCGCGGTGGCCGGATCGTCCAGGTCGATCACGAAATAGGCCACGTCGTCGACCACGCCCAGGAACACGGCGCTGTCGTCGAGGTCGCGGCCGAGTTCGGCAATCGTGCGGAAGCCGGCGCGGGGGCCGCCTTCGGCCTCCAGCACGGACAGGTTCAGGCCATGCGCCAGGATGACGCGGGTGGTGACGTCGCTACGGCGCCGGGTCAGCCAGGCCAGGTCCTTGCGGAAGGCCGCGGCGCGGTCGAAGCCGACGGCGGAATAGATGTGCGGCGGTGGCTTGAGCAGACGGCGCAAGATATCGGACCTCCGGGGGAACCCATCAATCGGGCGCTGCCATCTTGCACGCGCGGGCACGAGCGTCGATATACGGCTCGGAAGGTCGGCGGTGGACGGGCTCCTCGCCAAATCGGTCAGGTCCGGAAGGAAGCAGCCGCAACGAGTTCCGGTCCGGGTCGCTGCCGGCCTTCCACTCACTCGATGGTCAGCTCCATGGGCGAGGCTCCGCTCGTCGGCCTGGAGCCGTCCGACACCAGCTCCACGGGCGCATGCGAGACGACACCACCGCGTCCGGCTACAAGGTCCTCGCCCGAGCCTATCGGCCGCAGCGACTGTCCGAGCTGGTCGGCCAGGATGCGCTGGTCCGCACACTCACCAACGCCTTTGCCTCCAACCGCCTGGCGCACGCCTTCCTGCTGACCGGCATCCGCGGCGTCGGCAAGACCACGACCGCAAGGATCATCGCGAAGGCGCTGAATTGCGAAGGGCCGGATGGCAAGGGTGGCCCCACGCCCGAGCCCTGCGGCGTGTGCACGCCCTGCCGCTCGATTGAGGCGCAGAATGCCATCGATGTCATCGAGCTCGACGCCGCCACGCATACGGGCGTCGACAACATGCGCGACCTGCTGGCGAGCGTCCGCTACGGGCCCACGGCGCTGCGCACCAAGGTCTATATCGTCGACGAGGTCCACATGCTGTCCGGCAGCGCCTTCGCGGCGCTGCTCAAGACGCTGGAAGAGCCGCCGGCGCATACCAAGTTCGTGTTCGCGACGACCGAGCAGCGCAAGGTGCCGGTCACCATCGTCTCGCGCTGCCAGCGCTTCGACCTGAAGCGGGTACCGCCGGACCTGCTGGCCGGCCATCTCGCTGCCATCTGCGTGAAGGAGCAGGTCGAGGCCGAGGCTGACGCGCTGGCGCTGATCGCCCGGATCGCCGAGGGCTCCGTTCGCGACTCGCTCTCGCTGCTGGACCAGGCCATCGCCCTTGGGAGCGGCAAGGTGGTGGCCGCCGAGGTCGCGGACATGCTTGGCCTGGCCGACCGGGGCCGCCTGCTGGACCTCCTGGAACCCTTGCTGACCCAGCAGCCGAAACAGGCGCTCGACGTCTTTGCCGAACTGCATGCGCGCGGCGCCGACCCGATCGCGGTGATCCAGGACCTGCTGGGCGCCTGCCATTGGCTGTCGCGGTTGAAGCTGGATCGCCATGCCGATCCCGGCTGGCATACCGGCCGCGACGGGCATGCCAGGGGCGTCGCGCTGGCGGGCCGGATCGGCCTGCCGGCGGCAGCACGGGCCTGGCAGGTCCTGCTGCGCGGGCTGGATGAGGTGAAGATCGCCGCCGACGGTGCGATGGCCGCGGAGATGCTGCTCCTGCGCCTGGCGTGCCTGGCCGAACTGCCGCCGCCGGCAGAGCTCCTGCGCAAGCTGGAGCGCCTGGGCGGGACAGGACCCGCACCAGCCGGCGGTCCAACGCCGGCCCGCCCTGAGCTGATGCCAGCCGGGCCTGTGGCGAACCTGACCGAGCGAGGTGCGCCACCGGCTGCGGCCGCTCCGCTGGTAGTGGCCGCGGCGGCCCTGCGGCCCATACCGGCCGAGCCGGCGTCCTCGTCGCCCCCGGCGGGTGATGGCGGATTTGCGGACTTCGCCGCGATGACCGACTTTCTGCGCAACCGTGGCGAACCGATGCTCGCCTCGATGCTGGAGACGGGTGTCCACCTTGTCCGCATGAGCCCGCAGCGCCTGGAGATTCGCCCGGAACCGGGCGTGCGGCCGGACCTGGCGAGCCTGCTGCAGGATGCGCTCCACCGCACGACCGGCCGCCGCTGGATGGTCGCAATCGTGAACGAGCGCGGTGCGGCGACGCTTGCCGAGCAGCGGGCCGCCGAGCGCGACCGTCTGATCGCGGAACTCTCGGAAGACCCGGCCATTCGACGTATTCTCGATGCCTTCCCAGGTGCCACCATCGAGGACGTTCGGCCCGCTCCTGCCCAGACCCCCTTCCAACCCATCGACGAACCAGACAAGAGGATCGAGCGCGCATGAAGAATCTCGGGAACATGCTCAAGGAAGCCCAGAAGCTGCAGGCGAAGATGGGTGAGATGCAGCAGAAGATGGCCGACATGGAGATCGAGGGCGGGGCTGGTGCCGGTCTCGTCGCGGTCACGCTGAACGGCAAAGGCGAGATGCGCCGCATCAAGATCGACCCGTCGCTCCTGGTGCCGGACGATGTCGAGATCCTGGAGGACCTCGTGGTGGCGGCGGTCAACGATGCCAAGGCGAAGATCGAGGAGCAGATGCAGGGCGAGATGCAGAAGCTGACCGGCGGCCTGTCGCTACCGCCCGGCATGAAGCTGCCGTTCTGAAGGCTGCCGCGTCCTGAGCAGGAACAACGCACCCGGTGCCATCGACGAGCTGATCAAGCGCCTCTCGCGGCTGCCGGGCCTTGGGCCCCGCTCGGCCAGGCGGGCGGCGCTGGCGTTGCTCAAGCGCCCGGACGTATTGATGACCCCGCTGATCCGCACGCTGGAAACCTGCCGCGAGCAGGTCCGGCGCTGCTCGGTCTGCGGCAACCTCGATGCGAGCGATCCCTGCTCGATCTGCAGCGACCCCAGCCGGGACGGCACCAGCCTGTGCGTCGTCGAGGAGGTCGAGGATCTCTGGGCGGTGGAGCGGGCCGGGTTCTTCAAGGGCCGCTATCACGTGCTGGGCGGCCGCCTGTCCGCGCTGGACGGGATCGGGCCGGAGGAATTGCGGATCGGCCCGATGCTGGCCCGGATCCAGGAGCAGGGCGTGGAAGAGGTCGTGCTCGGGCTGGGAGCCACCGTCGAGGGCCAGACCACCGCGCATTATATCGGTGAGCGGCTGCAGGGTATGGGCGTCCAGGTCACCGGTTTCGGCCGCGGCGTGCCGGTCGGTGGCGAGCTCAACTACCTGGACGAGGGGACGCTGGCGGCGGCTTACCGGGCACGGCGGCCGCTCGCCTGAGGTGGTGCGCAATCTGGTCCCAGGCGCTGGCTCATACGAGGCAGCATGCTTGACGTCCTAGTTAACAGAGTGAGCGCCTGGTGCCGGGTCCGCTGCCTGGCGTGAGGGTCGACGTGCGGCCATGGCCCGACATCCTCAGGAAGATGTCGCTGCATCCTCCCCCCGCTCCGCCCCTTCGGTTGACCACGGGTGTGCCACTGCCTACGTGACCAACCGATCACCCCTTCATGAGCAGCTTGCATGGCCCTTCTGCCGATCCTGGAAGTCCCAGACCCACGCCTTCGCCAAAAGGCGGCGCCCGTACCGGTGGTGGACGAGCGGGTGCGGGCTCTGCTGAACGACATGCTGGAGACGATGTACGCAGCACCCGGGATCGGCCTGGCCGCGCCTCAGGTCGGCGTGGCCCAGCGGATGATCGTGGTCGATGTGGGGCCGAAGGAAGAGCCAAAGCCGATCCGCCTGATCAATCCGGAGGTGCTCTCGCTGTCCGAGGAGCAGGCCGAGGCGGAGGAAGGCTGCCTGAGCCTGCCCAATCAGTTCGCGCCGGTGAACCGGGCTGCCAGCGTCAAGGTTCGCTACATGGACGAACTCGGGCAGGATCAGGAGATCGAGGCCGAGGGGCTCCTGGCCCGCTGCCTCCAGCACGAGATCGACCATCTGGACGGCGTGCTGTTCACCGATCGTCTGAGCCGGCTCAAGCGCGAGATGCTGCTGAAGAAGCTGGAGAAGCAGCGGCGGCAGCGTGCCGGCTGAGGCGACGCCCTGGCGGGTCGTCGTGATGGGCTCGACAGGCTTCGTCCTGCCGAGCCTGGAACGGCTGATCGCCTCCTCGGACCATGAGGTGGTGGCAGTCTATACCCGCCCGCCGGCAGCCAAGGGCCGTGGGCAGCAGCTTCAGTGCACCGAGGTGCACAAGCGGGCCCTGGAGCTGGAAGTTCCGGTCGAGACCCCTGCACGTTTCCGGGACGAGGGAGCGGTGGAGCGGTTCGCCGCCTATCGGCCGGACATGGTGGTCACCGGAGCCTATGGCCTGATCCTGCCACCGGCCGTGCTGGACGTGCCGCGGTTCGGCTGCATCAACCTCCATGCCTCGCTGCTGCCACGCTGGCGCGGGGCGGCTCCCATCGAGCGCGCCATCCTGGCCGGCGACGCGGTCACGGGCGTCTGCCTGTTCCGCATGGAAACGGGCCTGGACACCGGCCCTGTCTATAGCCGTGGCGAAGTACCCATCGGCCCTGCCACCACGGCACCGCAACTCCACGAGACGCTGGCGCTGCTGGCGGCGGACCTTCTCCTGCCGACCCTGCAGGGGCTGGCGGATGGCAGCCTGGTTCCGGTGCCGCAGCCAGACGACGGCGTCACCTATGCCGCCAAGCTGGGCAGGGATGAGGGACGCCTCGATTTCCGGCTTCCTGCCGCCCAGCTGGAGCGCATGGTGCGCGCCCTGGAGCCCCGCCCGGGAACGTTCGCGCTCTTGAACGGCGAGCGCATCGGCGTCCGCGCCGTCACGGTCGTGCAAGGCGTCCATGGCACGCCCGGCGAAGTGGTCGGTACACCGCTGCTGGTGGCCTGCGGGGAGGATGCGATCCGGCTCGACGTCGTGCAGCGGCCGGGCAGAAAGGCCATGGCGGCCGCGGACTTGCTGCGCGGCTGGACGGTGCCGATCGGCACGCGCTTCGATCCGGCCTGATGCCGCGGCTGGCCCTCCTGGTCGAGTATGACGGCCGTCCGTTCCTGGGCTGGCAGCGGCAGGGCAACGGGCAATCGGTGCAGGCCGTTTTGGAAGAGGCCCTGTTTCGCTTCAGCGGCGAGCGGATCGGCGTCGTCGGGGCCGGGCGCACCGACACCGGCGTGCATGCGACCGGTCAGGTCGCTCACCTCGACCTGGAGCGGGAGGTTGATCCTGGCCGTCTCCGTGCCGCCCTGAACCATTATCTGCGGCCCCAGCCGGTGGCCGTGACCGAGGTCCGGCGGGTCGACGAGCGGTTCCATGCACGGTTCTCGGCGATCGGCCGCGCCTATCGCTACCGGATCCTGACGAGGCGGGCACCGCCCACCTTCGACCGTGGCCTGGTCTGGCACCATCCGGTGCCGCTGGACCCCGAGCACATGCACGACGCCGCCCAGGTCCTGATCGGCTACCACGACTTCTCCAGCTTCCGGGCGACCAGCTGCCAGGCCCGGTCGCCGCTGAAGTCGCTGGATCTGCTGCACATCCACCGCGACGGCGAGATCGTCATCGTGGACGTGCGCGCGCGCTCGTTCCTCCACCATCAGGTGCGCAACATCGTAGGCACGCTGGCGCTGATCGGCAGCGGCAAGCACCCGTGCGGCTGGATGAAGGATGTGCTGGCGGCGCGCGACCGGCGGCTGGCCGGGCCCACGGCACCGGCAGACGGGCTTACCCTGGTCGAGGTGGCCTACCCCAGCTGGAGCAGTCGATCGAGCAGCTGATCCAGCCAGAGCGAGGACACCATGTCGGCCAGCACGAAGCCGAAGGCGATCAGTCCCGTGGTGGCCAGCGCTGCCCGCATCACGAACCAGCTGTAGACGAGGGTCGCCGCAAAAGCGAAGAACTGCAGCATCGGCCGGTCCGGTTCCGGCAGGAGCGAGATCAGCAGCAGGCTGATCGCCAGGAACGCGCTCTGCAGCACGGCTGCCCAGTTGCAGGCCGTGATCAGCGGCACGTAGCGCTGGGTCAGGCCCAGGATCCTGGTGAGCAGCAACGCCACCAGCGGAAACAAGGCGAAGCGGGCCAGCAGCGAGATGTACTCTGCCGTCCAGGGGATGGGGATCTCCGCATCGGCGGCGGTATGCGTCAGGGCCAGCATCACGAGCGCGTGGAGCGGCACGATCCAGAGCACGGCCTGGAACGAGCGCCAGAACCCTTCGACCGACAGGTCGAGCAGTTCGATCCCGCGCGCGTTGCCGCGAGCGAGAAGGGAAGCGGCGGCAAAGCCGCGCATGGCATCAGCAATGGCCACTACCGTCACCCGCCATTCCGGGCTGTCGCGAACCAGCGCTCGAGGATCGTCCGGTAGCAGGCCGTCAGCGATACGATATCCTCGGTGCGGACGTGCTCGTTCACCTGGTGCATCGTCCTTCCGACCAGGCCCAGCTCCACGACCGGGCAGTACTGCTTGACGAAGCGGGCGTCGGATGTCCCGCCGCTGGTCGAGGCTTCCGGGCGTCGGCCAAAGCAGGCCTCGGCGGCCGCGGCCACCAGCTTGGTGAACGGCCCTGGCGGCGTCAGGAAGGCATCGCCGCTGGAAGAGAGTTCCAGCCGGTAGCTGCCGCCGATGGCATCGCAATGGCCGTGCAGCCAGGCCTCCAGCCGCTCGCGGGTCTGGAGGTCGTTGTAGCGGATGTTGAAGCGGGCAGTGGCCTCGGCAGGGATCACGTTGCCCGCGGGATTGCCGATGTCGATCGAGGTCACCTGCAGGTTGGAGGGCTCGAAGAATTCGCTGCCGGCATCGATCGGGCTGCCCAGGATGCGAGCCAGCATCTGCACGATCCGGTGGGCGGGGTTGTCGGCCCGGTGCGGATAGGCGGTGTGACCCTGCCGGCCCTGCACCACCAGCCGGCCATTGGCCGAGCCGCGCCGCCCGACCTTCATCATGTCGCCGTTGGCTTCCACCGAGGTCGGCTCGCCGACCAGGCAGGCATCCGGCCGATGGCCGTGCTCGTCCATCCAGCGCAGCAGCGGCTCGGTGCCATTCACCGCCGGCCCCTCCTCGTCGCCCGTGATCACCAGCGAGACAGAGCCGTGCGCGGGCCGGCCATGGCTCGCCAGGTAGGCCGAGACCGCCGCCACGAACGCGGCCACGCCGCTCTTCATGTCGGCCGCACCCCGGCCGAACAGCAGGCCGTTCTCGATGACCCCCGCGAAGGGATCATGCGACCAGGCGGAGCTGTCGCCGGGCGGCACGACGTCGACATGGCCGGCAAAGGCGAGATGCGGACCGGTGTCGCCCAGCCTGGCGAACAGATTGTCGACCCGCTCCGTCCCCGGCTTTTGGACCGGCACCCGGTGCACGGCAAAGCCCAGCCCTTCCAATGCCTGGGCGAGCAGGTCGAGCGTACCGGCCTCGGCCGGGGTCACCGAAGGGCAGCGGATCAGGGCCGCCGCAAGGGCGACGGGGTCGAGGCCAGCCGGTGCGGGCGATGCCATCAGTCGCGGAGCAGTTCGTTGATGGAGGTCTTCGAGCGTGTCTGCGCATCGACGCGCTTGACGATCACGGCGCAGTAGAGGCCGGGTCCCGGCGAGCCGTCGGGCAGCGGCTTGCCCGGCAGTGTTCCCGGCACCACCACCGAGTAGGGCGGCACCCGGCCCTTGAAGACCTCGCCGGTCGCGCGATCGATGATCCTGGTCGACGCCCCCAGATAGACGCCCATCGACAGGACAGAGCCCGTCTCGACCAGCACGCCCTCGGCAACCTCGGAACGAGCGCCGATGAAGCAGTCGTCCTCGATGATGACGGGTCCCGCCTGCAGCGGCTCCAGCACGCCGCCGATCCCGGCCCCGCCGGAGATGTGGCAGTTCCGGCCGATCTGCGCGCAGGAACCAACCGTGGCCCAGGTGTCTACCATGGTGCCGCTGTCGACATAGGCGCCGAGGTTCACGAAGGACGGCATCAGCACCACGCCCGGCGCGATATAGGCCGAGCGGCGGACCACCGCGTTGGGGACGGCCCTGAAGCCCTGCTGCTCGAACCAGCCGGCATCGCGGCCCTGGAACTTGGACGGCACCTTGTCCCACCAGCCCGACCCACCGGGCCCACCCTCAATCCGGCTCATCGCGTTCAGCCGGAACGACAGCAGCACGGCCTTCTTGGCCCACTGGTTGACGCGCCACTGCCCGTCCACCTTCTCGGCAACGCGAAGCTTGCCCTGGTCCAGCAGGTCCAGCGTCGTCTCGACGGCGTCGCGCTCCGCACCCATCGTGTGCGGACCGATCTCGGCGGCGCGAGCAAACGCATCCTCGATCTGGTGGCGCAGTGCCTCGATGTCCATCAGCATTCCCATCTTCATGAACGCGGCCGTACACTAGTGACGGCGGTTCGGCCGTCAATCCGAGGAGGAGTGGGCCATGGGCGTATCGAACGAAGGGCTGCCGCCTGCGTTCCTTGCCGAACTGGGCTCATCGCTGGACGAGGGCGCGCTCCTGACCGATCCTGTTCGGATCGCGCCCTACCTCACCGACTTCTGGAGCCTGTCCACGGGCGCCAGCCATCTGGTCGTGCGCCCGCGCGAGGTGGCCCAGGTGCAGGCGGTGCTGCGGGCCTGCGCCGGGCACCTGGTGCCGGTCGTCACCCAGTCCGGCAATACCGGCCTGGTCGGCGGCAACATTCCCGACGGGAGCGGCCGTCAGGTCGTCCTGAACCTTGAGCGGATGAACCGGATCCGCGAGGTCGCCTCGTCCGGCGACTATCTCGTAGCCGAAGCCGGCTGCATCCTGCAGGACGTCCAGCAGGCGGCCGACCGGGCCGACCGCCTGTTCCCGCTCTCGCTCGGTGCCGAAGGCAGCTGCCGGATCGGCGGCAACATCGCCACCAACGCCGGCGGCATCAACGTCCTGCGCTACGGCATGACCCGCCGGCTGGTGCTGGGGCTGGAGGTCGTGCTGGCGGACGGGACGCTCTGGCAGGGGCTGCGGGCGTTGCCCAAGGACAATACGGGCTATGACCTGAAGCAGGTCTTCATCGGCTCGGAGGGGACCCTCGGCATCATCACGGCCGCGACGCTCGCCTTGGCCCCCAAGCCCAGGGAGCGGCACGACGTGTGGCTGGCGATCGAGACGCCCGAGGCTGGCCTGGAGTTGCTGGCTCTGTTCCGCAACCGGCTGGGCGAGACCATCTCCGCCTTCGAGCTGATTGCCGATCCGGGGGTGGAGGCGGCCGAGCAGGCTTTCGGGGCCAGGATCGTCGAAGGCCGCCATCCCTGGCACGTGCTGGTGACGGTGGCCTGGAGCTTTCGCGAGGGTCTGCTGGGCCACCTGGAAGGGCTGCTCGAAGAAGCGATGGCGGCCGAGCTCGTCGTGGACGGCACCATCGCTCAGAACGACGCGCAACGCGCGGTGATGTGGAAGCTGCGCGAGGGACAATCCGAGGCCATGACGCGCAAGGGTTCGGTATGGCGCTCGGACGTGGCCGTCGCCACCTGGCAGATCCCGGAGCTGATCCGGCGCTGCGATGAGGTACTTCCGAAGGTGCGCCCGGGCATCGTGGTATTCCCGTTCGGGCACCTCGGCGACGGGAATCTTCATGTGAACGTCCTGGCTCCCGCCCCCGATCGGCTTACGGCGGAGGATCGGGCACGGATCCAGGACGCGCTCTTCGAGGTTGTAGCCTCCATGGGCGGTTCGTTCTCCGCGGAGCACGGCATCGGGCGCTGGAAACGGCCGGCGCTCGAGAGGCTGAAGGACCCGGTGGAACTGGCGCTGATGGCCAAGATGAAGGGAGCGCTCGATCCCATGAACCTTTTGAACCCCGGCGTGATCACCGGGCCGGCGCCCCTCCCATGACCATGTTCGCGACACGCCAGGCCGACATCACCACGCTTGCCGTGGATGCGATCGTGAACGCGGCGAATGCCGAGCTGACCCCCGGCAGCGGGGTCAGCGCCGCCATCCATCGTGCGGCCGGGCCGGACCTCGCGGTGGCCTGCGCGAAGCTTGCGCCATGCGGCGCCGGCGAGGTGCGAACGACGCCTGGCTTCGCATTGCCGGCGAAGTTCGTGATCCATGCGGTCGGACCGGTCTGGCAGGGCGGCGAGCCGGAAGGGGATCGGCTCCTGGCGAGCTGCTACGAGAAGGCGCTGACGGAAGCGGCATGCCTTGGCTGCTCGTCCGTGGCATTCCCGGCGATCGCCACCGGCGCGCATGGCTTTCCAGCCGAGCGGGCCGCGGCTATCGCGGTGGCGGCCACCCGCAAGGCGGCGCATGCAGCCAGCGGCATCAAGCGCGTGGTGTTCGCCTGTGCTGATGAGGCGTCCGTCCGCTACCACCGGCAAGCCCTGGAGCTTCCCTATTGATCCCGTTCACGCCTCCCGTCGCCGACCAGCTCCTGACCCTCCAGGCGGTGCTGGGTTCCGACCTCCTGCCGGGCCTGGACGATGAGCTGGTGGAGCAGCTTCTGCGCGAGGGCGGCCGGTTCGCCGCAGGCGTGCTGGCCCCGCTGAACCAGGTGGGCGACCGGGAAGGAACCTGGCTGGACAATGGGGTAGTCCGGACCGCCACCGGTTTCGCCGATGCCTGGCGGCAGTTCACCGAAGCCGGCTGGCTGGGTCTCCCCTTCCCCGACGAGTTCGGCGGCCAGGGCCTGCCCTGGACCGTGGCAACGGCCGTGGCCGACAGCTTCAACGCGGCCAACCTCACCTGGTACCTGGCACCGCTGCTCACCCAGGGTGCCATCGAGGCCCTGCTGCACCATGCGTCGGACGAGCTGAAGGCGCGCTACCTCCAGGACATGGTGACGGGCGTGGCCACCGGGGCGATGTGCCTGACCGAGCCGCAGGCGGGCTCCGACCTGGGTGCCTTGCGTGCCCGGGCCGTGCCCGCCGATAACGGCAGCTACCGGATCACCGGGCAGAAAATCTACATCACCTTCGGCGACCACGACTTCACCGAGCAGGTCGTCCATCTCGTGCTGGCAAGGCTGCCGGATGCTCCGGAGGGGAGCCGGGGCATTTCCCTCTTCCTGGTACCCAAGCGCCTGCCCGACGGCAGCCGCAACGACTGGCGCGTGGCCGGCCTGGAAAAGAAGCTCGGCATCCATGGCTCGCCGACCTGCGTCATCGCCTATGGCGACCATGGCGGGGCTACCGGCTGGCTGGTGGGCGCGCCGCATGCCGGCCTGAAATGCATGTTCACAATGATGAACAACGCGCGCCTGAATGTCGGTGTCGAGGGGCTGGGCATCGCCGAGCGCGCGCTGCAGGCCGCTTCCGCCTACGCAGCGGAACGTCGACAGGGCAAGCGTGGCGGCGCGACGGTGCCGATCGGCGAGCATCCCGACGTTGCCCTCACCATCACGCGGATGCAGGCGACCACCAGTGCTGCGCGCGGTATCTGCTACCTGACCGCCGCCGCCCTGGATCGCGGCGACCAGACGATGGCCGGACTCCTCACCCCGATCGCAAAGGCTTGGTGCACCGACCGGGCGGTGGAGCTGGCCTCGGATGCGATCCAGGTCCATGGGGGCATGGGGTTCGTGGAAGAGACCGGCGTTGCCCAGTTGCTGCGCGATGCCCGCATCCTGCCGATCTACGAGGGGACCAACGGCATCCAGGCGCAGGATCTGGTGCTGCGCAAGCTGCCGCAGGAGGATGGCCAGACCGTGCTGCGGCTGTTCGGGCAGATCCGCGCGAGACTGCCGGCGCTGGCACTGGGCGAGGAGATCGGGGCCTCCCTGGACGTGCTGGAAGCCTCGACGCGCAGCCTCCGCACGGCATCGGCGGACGACCAGGCGGCAGCGGCCAGCCTCTACCTCACCCTGATCGGCAATGTCGTCGGAGGCTGGCTGCTGGCCGAGAAGGCGGCACTCGGCGACCTGGAGAGCGACCGCCTGGCCAGGTTCTGGGCAGCGCGGGTGCTGGTGCAGGCGCAGGGACAGGCGGCTGCGATCGCCAGCGGCGCGGCCTTCATCCGCTAGCGCTGCCAGCCGACGCTAGTCGATCAGTTCCAGCCAGCAGAAGCCGTAGGGATCGAGCTGGATCGCCTGGTCGATGCTGTCGATGGGCTGCGCGCCCAGATCGGCGATGATCCGGCGGACACGCTTCGGCTTCTGGTCGAGATCGATCCGGGCGGCGGCCGGCCGATCGGCGATGTTGTGCAGGCTCACGATCCGCCGTTCCTTCCAGGTCTGGCACAGTGCCAGCACGGCCGCGTCGCCGGGATCGAGAACGCTGCAGCTGCCCCAGCCGATCTCGGGATGAGCCCGCCGCTCCTGGATCATGCGATGGACCTGGTTCAGGAGCGAGGTCGGGTCGTCGCGCTGGCTTGCCACGTTCACCTTGTCGAAGGCGAAGGCGCCGCTGTTGACCATCCGGCGCACCAGCTGGTCTGCCGGTGCTGGCGAAAATCCGCCATTCGGACCGTCGTCCCACTGCATGGGCATGCGCACGGGATGTCGCTCGGGTAGCGAAAGGTCCTCGCCCATGCCGATCTCGTCCCCGTACCAGAGCACGGGCGTGCCAGGCAGCGCGAACACGAGGCTGAACGCCAGCGCCAGCCGGCGCGGGTCGCCACCCAGCATCGGTGCCAGACGACGGCGGATGCCCCGGTTGTAGATCTGCATGCCGGGCTCCGGACCGAACGCGGCGAAGGCTTCCTCCCGCTCCGCATCGCTCAGCCGGCCCAGGTCGATCTCGTCGTGATTGCGCAGGAACATCGCCCACTGGCCGATCTTCGGGATCTTCGGCGTCCCGCACAGGGCCTCGGCCATCGGCGTCGCGTCCTGGCGGGCAAAGGACAGGAACAGCATCTGGTTCAGCATGAAATGGAAGACCATCGTCATGCGGTCGCCGTTGCCGAAATACTCGTCCGCCTGGTCCATCGGGATGTTGGCCTCGGCGAGCATCACCGCTTCCGCCTTTCGCCAGGCGAGAAAGTCGCGCAGCTCCGTCAGGTAGGCATGGGGATCCGAGTCCGGGGGGTTGTCCAGCCCCTTGTACTCGATGAGGAAGGGCACGGCGTCGATCCGGAAGCCCGACACGCCGAGCTCCAGCCAGAACCCCATGATCTTCTCGATCTCCTCCTTGACGGCGGGGTTGCCGATATTGAGGTCGGCCTGGTGCTCATAGAAGCGATGGAAGTAGTACTCGCCCGCCTTCTCGTCATAGGTCCAGGTGGTGTGCTGCACGCCCGGGAAGATGATCCCCTCATCGGCATCCGCAGGCTTCTCCTTCGACCAGACATACCAGTCTCGGAAGGGCGAGTCGGGGTCGCTGCGGGCGGCCTGGAACCAGGGGTGATCGATCGAGGTATGGTTCGCGACGAGGTCGACGATCACCCGCATGCCGCGATGCCGCGCCGCCCGGATGAAGTCCACGAAGTCACCGAGCGAGCCCAGCCTCGGGTCGACGCCATAATAGTCGCTGATGTCGTACCCGTTGTCCCGGTTCGGGGTGGGGTAGAACGGCAGCAGCCAGATGCAGGTGACCCCCAGGGCCTCCAGATGGTCGAGCCGTTTGCTCAGCCCGCTGAAGTCGCCGACACCGTCCCCGTTGCCATCCATGAACACCTCGACATCGAGGCAGTAGATGACCGCGTTCTTGTACCAGAGGTCGAGCATGAGGACGGATCTCTATCGACGGAGAGTGAGGGGCGGCGAGGTTCGGTGCGGGCTGGGCTGGCCGTTCAACGCCGGTCGTTGCGGCGCATGGCGCTGGCGGCGAAGCCGGCGATGGCGGCAAGCCCCAGCGCCCCTGCCGCAGTCATGAACCGCACCGTGGACCCCGTCAGGCGGAGGGCATCGTCCTTGGCCTCGTGGCTGAACGACCCGCGGACCGCGTGGCGGCCCGGAACCGGCTGGAACAGATTGTCCTGGCGGTCCGGCTCGATCTTCTCTGGCCGGCACTGGCCTTCGAAGGTCGTGCGCGCGAGGTAGTGGTCCACAAGCTGCGGCGCCAGCATGTCGCCCACGATCGCCATGTCCGTGCTCGATCCGAGCCAGTATTCGCGCTCGGCATGGTGCGCCGCATGGACGATGGCATCAGCGGCCACCTCCGGCTGGTGGACCGGGCCGGCCGGGCGCGGCTGGCAATCCATATGCGAGCGGGCCCAGTTGAACTGCGGCGTGTTCACCGCCGGCAGGTGCACGGCCGTCAGGCGGATCCGGCTCTGGGCATAGAGCAGCTCGGTGCGCAGCGAATCGGTGAAACCGCGGATGGCATGCTTTGCCCCGCAATAGGCCGACTGCAGCGGGATGCCGCGATAGGCCAGGGCGGAGCCGACCTGGACGATGGTGCCGCGGTCGTTCGGGCGCATGTGCCGAAGCGCCGCCATGGTCCCATGCACGTAGCCGAGGTAGGTCACCTCGGTGACGCGGCGGAACTCCTCCGGCGTGACCTCCCAGAACGGGGAGAACACGGTCGCCATGGCATTGTTGACCCAGACGTCGATCTCGCCGAACGCGCGCTCGACCTGTGCCGCCGCGGCGAACACCGCATCCGCATCGGCCATGTCGGTCGGCACGACGAGGCCCTGGCCGCCCAGCCGCTGGACTTCCGACTGGACGGAGCGCAGCGCGTCGGCATCGCGGGCGAGAAGGCCGATCCGATAGCCGTCGCGGGCGAAGCGATGGGCCACTGCCCGGCCGACGCCGGCCGAAGCGCCCGTAACGACGACGACCCGGCCTGCGGACGGATCGGAACTGACGACGGTCGACATCTGGCCTCCAAGCTGCGCTGCGTGGTCTGCCGTGGAGGGCATCCACGAAGATGAACAGCGACGGGGAGGTAGAGTTCCGACCGGTGGCTGGTGCCTAGCTCAGTCGCGCCTGGTCACGCGGCGATGGCGTCGGTCGAGATGGGCCTCGACCTCGTCCAGCCCGATACCCTCACGGGCCAGGCGCGCCAGGGTGAAGTAGAGGATGTCGGCCGCCTCGTGGACCACGTGCTCGCGGTCGGAGGCCTCGATCAGCTCCTCGCATTCCTCCCTGAGCTTGGCGGCGAGAAGATCGGGATCGGCGAAGAGCCGGGCCGTGTAGCTGCCTTCTGGCGCGTGTTCGCGCCTGTCCAGCAGAAGACGGGACAAGGCACCCAGGCCACCATCCTCGCCAAAGCAGGTACGGCAGCCGAGATGGCAGAACCCGACGCCATGCTGCCGGACGGTGAAGCGCAGCGCGTCGCGGTCGCAGTCGGGCGCGACCGACAGGAGTTCCTGGATGTGGCCGCTCTGCTCGCCCTTGCGCCAGAGGCTGTTGCGGGACCGCGACCAGTAGATGCCCCGGCGCTCGGCCACCGCGTGCCGGATGGATTCGCGCGACGAATAGACCAAGCCCAGCGCCACGCCCCGTTCATCGGCCACGACCGTGGGGAACAGCCCGTCCGGGCGGTCGGAGACGAGCGGTGCCGCGATCGCATCGCCCAGGTCCATCCGCCCAGAATAGAGCGCCATGCCGACCTGGGCATCCGCACTCATCCGGTCGAGCTCGGCCAGTTCGTCCAGGCTGGTGACACCCCCGGCAATCGTGACCTTGGCCGGTGCGGCCGCATCGACGATGGCCTTGGCGAAGGCCAGGTCGGTGCCCTGCATGCGACCCTCGCGCTCGACGAAGGTCACGAGGAAGCCGCCGACATGCTGCTTCAGCTGCCCGATCCGGTCGAGCACGGTGGCACCCGTCCCGACCGTCCATCCCTCGACCACGACCTCGCCATGGCGCGCGTCCAAGGCCGCGATCAGCCGGTCCTTCGGCAGTTGCGCCAGGAGATCCGGCCTTGCTGCCGTGCCCAGGATGATCTGGGACGCCCCCTTGTTCAGCCAGTGCAGCGCGCGCTCGAGCGAACGGATACCGCCGCCCACGCGCACGCGGCCCATCGGGATCAGCCGCTCGATCACCACGTCGTTGTCGCCGGTGGAAAGCGCGCGATCCAGGTCGATCACCGCGACGTCGCCGGCCAGGCGGAATCGTTCCATGATCGGTCCGGGATCACCGGCATCGATCGCCTTTTTCTCGCCGCCGATCAACTGGACGGCCTGACCGCCCTGGAGGTCGATCGAGGGGACGATCATCGCCGCACCACCACGCCCTGCTCGGCCAGATAGGTCTTCACGTCGCCCACCGTCGTGTCGCCGTCATGGAAGATGGAAGCGGCAAGCACGGCATCCGCGCCCGCCTCGAAGGCTTCCTTGATGTGCTCGGCAGAGTTCGCCCCGCCGCTGGCGATGACCGGCACGTGCACGAGGCCGGCAACCTTGCCGGTCAGCTCCAGATCGTAGCCGGAGCGCGTCCCGTCGCGGTCCCAGGAGGTCAGCAGGATCTCACCCACCCCCAGGTCCTGCGCCTGTTGCGCCCAAGCCAGGGCATCCTTGCCGGTGCCCTGCCGGCCGCCCTGGACGAGGACCTCGAAGCCTTCCAGGTCCTGGCGGGCGTCGATGGCCAGCACGCAGCACTGGGCGCCGAAACGCTGCGAGATCTCGGCCAGGAGTTCCGGCCGGTCCACGGCTGCCGTGTTGACGCTCACCTTGTCTGCCCCGGCTTCCAGCAAGGCGGCTGCATCGTCGGCAGTGCGCACGCCGCCTCCGATGGTGAGCGGGATCGACAGCACCCGGCGCACCTGGCGCACGGTCTCGTGCTGGTGCCCCCGGCCGGCGGGCGTTGCCGCGACGTCCAGGATGACGATCTCGTCGGCACCCTGCTCCTCGTAGAGCGCAGCTCGCTCGGCAGGATCGCCAGCGTCACGGAGACCCTGGAAGCGGATGCCCTTGACGACACGGCCGTTCGCCACGTCGAGGCAGGGAATGATGCGCTTCGTGAGCATGTCAGCGCTCCAGAAAGCGGGTCATGAGGGCTCGTCCATAGGCACCGGAAAGCTCCGGGTGGAACTGGCAGGCCAGTAGGTTGCCCATTTCCAGCCCGGCCACGAACAGCCCGTCATGATCGGCCAACGCCACCGAGCAGCCAGGTGCGGCCAATGCTCGGTAGCTGTTGGCGAAGTAGGCATAGCCGTCCTGGAGCAGCGTGCAGCCGCTCTGCGCCTCGACATGGTTCCAGCCGAACTGGGGCACCCTCACCTCGTCGGAGAAGCGGCCGATATGCGCTTCCACGATGCACAGGCCCGCCACGTCCGGGCTCTCCTCGGAACTCTCGAACAGGAGTTGGTGGCCGACACAGATGCAGATGGTGGGACGATCCGCCTCGACCCGGCGACGCAACGCCTCGTCCAGCCCCTTGGACTGGAGCGCCGCCATGGCTGGACCGAAGGCGCCGACGCCGGGCAGCATGGCATAGGCCGCATCGCGCACCCGTACCGGATCGTCGCTCACCACGGGCTCGGCCCCGATCCGCGCCCAGGCGGCCTGTACCGACGCGATGTTGGCCACGCCCGTGGGAACGATCACCACCTGCCTGGTCATAGGCTCCCCTTCGTGCTCGGCACGTCGCTCTCGCCGGTGCGAGCCACCGCACGGCGCAGCGCGATCGCCAGGGCCTTGAAGGCGGCTTCCGCCTTGTGGTGGTCGTTCTCGCCTTCCAGCACGTCGACATGAAGCGCCAGCCGGCCGGTCATGGCCAGCGACTGGAAGAAGTGAACGAGGTTCTCGGTGGCGACGTCGCCCACCATCTCCCGCACGAACGGGATCTGGACGCGCGCGTAGGGCCGGCCCGACAGATCCACCACGACCCGCGCCAGTGCCTCGTCCAGCGGCGCGTAGGCATGGGCGAATCGCTCGATCCCGCGCCGGTCACCCAGTGCCTGGTCCAGGGCCGTGCCCAACGACAGCGCGGCATCCTCCACGCTGTGATGGTCGTCGACATCCAGATCGCCGTTCACCTGCAGGTCCAGGTCGAGCCGGCCATGCTTGGCCAGGGCGGTGAGCATATGGTCGAGGAAGCCGATGCCGGTCTGGATGCTGGCCTTGCCGGTGCCGTCCAGGCCGAGCGTCAGCCTGATCTCGGTCTCGCTGGTCGAGCGCTCGACGGTGGCAGTGCGGGGGTCGTTCAATTCATTGGCTCCAGGCGGCACGACTGGACGAAGGAGGGATCAGGGCACGATCTGCGCGATATCCGAGACGACGATGTCCGTGCCGCCGGCCGCCTTGATCGTGGCGATCAGGGTGGGCAGCCCATCGCGCGGCACGGCCGCCTTGACCGCAAAGCCGGTGCCGGCATGCAGCGGCGAGACGGTAGGATAGCGCATGCAGGGCAGGACTGCGACCAGGGCTTCCAGCTGACCTGGCGGCACATTGATTTCGACCATCACCCGCTTGCGCGCATCCATGACGGAGCGAACCAGCACCACCAGATGCTCGATCACCTCGCGCTTGGCGGGATCGTCCATCGACCCCGGATGGGCGTAGAGCCGGGTCGAGGAGCGCAGGAGCTCCGCGAAGATGGCCAGGCCGTTCGCCTTCAGCGTGGCGCCGGTGGAGGTGTTGTCGACGATGCAGTCGGCATCCTCGGGCGGAAACACCTCGGTGGCACCGTAGGTCCGGACCACCCGGCCCTCCAGCCGCTCGCGCTCCAGCCAGCGGCGGGTCAGGCGCTCGTACTCGGTCGCCACCAGGAACGGGCCCGGCCGCGGCCGGCCTTCCTGGAGGAAGGAGGGCTCGCAGGCAGCGACGATCCGCACCGGGTCCATGCCGGTGTCGAACAGCTCGACGAGCTCGACCTCCTTTTCCGCGACCCAGTCGGCCCCGGCGAAGCCGACGTCGCGCGAGCCGACATGCAGCATCTCGACGATGTTCTGCGGTTTCAGGAGCTTCGTCTCGAAGCCCGGCAGCGACAGGGTCGGACGGTAGCCCCGCCGATCGAAGGTCAGACGGATGCCTGCATCGGCCAGGAGGGTCTGGACGTTCTCCTGCATCCGCCCCTTGGGCAGGGCCAGGTGGACGACGGTGGGGTTGGACAAGACGGCGGATCCGGGAAATGTTGCCTGCCCGCTGCAGGTCAAGCGCGCTCGCCTATAGACGCTTTGGCCCACCCTGCGCAAACACCGGGCTCAAGGTTCGGCAAGTTGCCGCGTCGGGAGGAGGATCGCTGTGAGCAGGTTCGGGCGGCTGTTGGCCGTGGGTGCCGCGATGATGGGCTTGGCCGGCTGCGGGAAGATGCCGTCCATGGAGATCTTCAAGCCCGGCCGGCCGGCACCGGGGGTCAACGCCGATGCGGCCGCCTGCCTGTTGATCGATACCGACATGGCGCTGGACGATGCGCGGGCCATTGCAGCCAGCGTACCGACCGACAAGGTACCGGCGATCGTGGTGACGGGCGGGGTCACGCGTGCCGAACAGGGAGCCACGGCCGCAGCCCACCTCGTCTCGACGAGCCGCAAGGACGTTCGCATCCTGGTCGGCGAGAACTCACCCAGTCCCACCTCTCCCGACTGGCTGCGCCCCGCCCGCGAAAGTGCCGAGCGGCTGGGCTACCTCCTCGCGACCACCGTTCCGCTGGATCCTCCGGAAACCTATCTCGCGCATTCGGTCCAGCTGGCGGTGCGCGATTGCGCGACCATCGACGTCCTCCACCTGGGCCCTTGGAGCTCGTTCGCGGTCTATGGACCGGAAATCGCCGGCAAGCTGCGCCGGATCGTCGCCCAGGGAGTGCCGCCCTCCGAGGGCGAGCCGCCCGGATTCAATTGCAGCTATGACCTCGAAGCCTGCAGGACGGTCCTGGAGGATGACGCGTTCGCCGAGAAGATCACCTGGGTGGCCCTGCCCCGCAACGCCGGCCAGGGCTTCGTGCCGGGACCCGACATGGTGAAAGGCCTGGCGACGACCGGGCTGCCGGCCACCATCGCGGTCATGATGAGCATCGATCCGTCCACCGTGGCGGACGGCTATATCTGGGACGATACGGCCGCCCTTTACTGGCTCTACCCCAACCTGTTCGCGCGCAAGGGCAACCATGTCGAGCCCAAGGCAGGTGCCGAAGAGCTGAAGGAGAATTGGCGGATCGCGGTGAACGAGGCGATCGAGCGCCAGAACTGATCCCTTGGCCGAGACGGCCGTGGCGAGCGCCCGCGGCCTGCTCGGCCAGAAGCCATCCACGTGATGGACGACGCAGCCACACAAGCGGATCCGCTCACGCCAAGAGGATTGGCGACGGATCGACGGTGACTTGTCGAAGAGGGGGTGGCTGCGCCATGCAGCAAAGGATGGCTCCCCGGGCCGGACTCGAACCAGCGACCCAGCGGTTAACAGCCGCTTGCTCTACCGACTGAGCTACCGGGGAACGTGGCGTGGCTTTTAAGAGGACCCCCGGCCCTTGGCAAGACCGTATCGACCGTCCATCGATGAAGGCCTGTCCAACTCGCGAACCGGTATCCTGGATGAGCTTTGCGCTCCTGACCCGCCTGCCCGCCGCCCGTGCCCACCAGTGGCAGCGCCTGCTGAGCGAGGAACTGGACGGTGCGCCCGTTCTGCTGGGCCCGCCGCACGGCACGCCTGAGGAGGCCGCCCGCAAGCAGGTGGAGGTGCTGTTCGTCGCCGATCCGGCGCCGGGAACCTTCGGCGACTGGCCGGCTGCAAGGTTCGTGCAGTGTCTTTGGGCCGGCGTGGACGGGCTGCTGGCCGATTCGTCCCTGCCGCCGGCGCTGCCGCTGGCCCGCATGAAGGATCCGGCTTTCGCCGCCACCATGGGGGAGACGGTGGCGACGCTGGTGCTGAGCCTCCATCGGCAGTTGCACCGCTATCGCGCCCAGGCGGCCATCGGCCTTTGGCGGCCCCTCGAGCAGCCACGGGCCGGCGAGCGGCCAGTCGGCATCCTCGGGACCGGCGAGATGGGACGGCAGGCCGCCCGCACGCTCCTGGCACTCGGGTTCCAGGTGGCCGGCTGGAGCCGGCATGGCCAGCCCGTGCAAGGCGTCACCATCCACCAAGGCGAGCCTGGTCTGGCAGCCATTCTGGCGCAGAGCGAGATCCTGGTGAACCTCCTGCCGCTGACGGCTGCCACCCATGCACTGCTCGACCGGAAGCGACTGGCCCAGATGCCGAGGGGCGCCTCCCTCGTGAACCTGGGCCGTGGCGAGCATGTCGTCCTTCCCGATCTCCTCGCTGCGCTGGACGCCGGGCATCTCGACCACGCCGTGCTCGACGTGTTCCCCGACGAGCCCCTGCCGGACGATCATCCGTTGTGGCGCCACCCCGGCGTGACCGTCCTGCCGCATGTGGCGGCCGTCACCGATCCGCGCAGTGCCGCCCCGATCGCGGCCGCCAACGCTCGTAGCTTCCTGGCGGGGCAGCCGGTCGACGCGCTGGTGGACCGGCAGCTGGGCTACTGACCGAACAGGACCGCTGGACGCGCCGTCTCAGGCACAAAGGGCCAGGACGTGGCCATCATGGTGGCTAGAAGTCCTCGCCACCTCGCTCGAGAACTGCTGGCGGGCCCGGTAGTCGGGGCGCAGGTCCTTGTCGGCGCACCAGGCGCGAAAGGGATCAGGCTGGATCAAGACCTGGATCACGGGCAAGCGCAGATCCTGGAACTGATGGTACGTTTCCGTCGCTGCCTGAAGCCAGTCGTCGAAGATGTACGGCAGCCGGTCACCGTCGGTGAACATGCGTCGGAGATCCGGATAGTCGTCCCGGTGGAACCAGGGCAAACCAATGGGGGCGGACATCGCGACCTCATGTCGGTGACCATGCGGTGTCGGAGGAATGATCCTGTGGCACCGCAAAACAGACGGGACGATAGCGGCTTCTTTCGACAGGGTAAGTGATAAAAAGCACAGGCCGCGGCCGGTCCGGCCACCCTGCCTTCAGATGGTCACGTGGGTACCGAGCTCGACGACCCGATCGGGCGGGATGCGGTAATACTCAGTCGTGTCATGGGACTGCCGCATCATCCGGATGAAGAGGGCGTCCTGCCAGCTGGGCATGCCACCCTTGGCCGCCTGACGGATCTGGCGGCGCCCGAGGAAAAACGACGTTCCCATGATGTCGAACTTCAATCCTTCGCCTCGCGCCTTCTTCAGCGCGCGAAGGAGTGTCGGGTCCTCCATGAAGCCGTAGCTGATTTCCAGCGTCGAGAAGCCGGTGGCGACCTTGGTGAGCGTGATCCGCTCGGCGTCGGCGACATAGGGCTGGCTGGCGGTGCGAACGGTGACGAGCACGTTCGATTCGTGCACAACCTTGTTGTGCTTGAGGTTGTGGAGAAGGGCAGCCGGTGCGTTGTGCGGGTTGCTCGTGAGGAACATCGCAGTGCCCGGCACCCGCACGACATCGGAGCTCTCGATGGACCGGATGAAGGCCGCAAGCGGAGCGCTGTCGCGGCGGACCTTCTCGGACACGATCCGGGTGCCGCGGATCCAGGTCCACATCAGCAGCATGATCACCGCGCCGAACAGGAGCGGGACATACCCCCCGTCGGGGAGCTTGAGCAGGTTGGCGACGAGGAAGGCACCGTCAATCACCAGGAACGGAGCCACGACGAGCAGGGCGAGCGGCACGCCCCACCGCCACGAACGGGCCAGCACCACGACGGCAAGCAGGCTCGTGACGATCATCGTGCCGGTGACAGCGACCCCATAGGCGGAGGCCAGGCGGCTGGAACTGCCGAAAAGGAGCACGAGGGTCACGACGCCCGCCAGCATCAGCCAGTTGATCTTGGGCAGATAGATCTGCCCATGTTCGGACTCCGATGTCTGCTGCACCTCGAGATAGGGAAGCAGGCCCAGCTGCATCGCCTGGCGGGTCAGCGAGTAGGCGCCGGTGATGACCGCCTGGCCGGCGATGATCGTGGCCAGCGTCGCCAGCACCACCATCGGCAGCCGCGCCCATTCCGGCGCCGAGAGGAAGAAGAGATCCTGGATGGCGGCAGGCTCCGCCAGGGCGAACGCCCCCTGCCCCACATAGTTCAGGACCAAGGATGGGCAGACGAAGCCCAGCCAGGCCATCCGGATCGGGTTGCGGCCGAAATGACCCATATCCGCATACAGTGCCTCGGCGCCGGTCACTGCCAGGAACACCGAGCCCAGCACGGCGAACCCCAGCAGCCCATGGCCGAACAGGAAGCCCAGCGCATGCGCCGGGTTGAGCGCGTAGAGGATCTCCGGCGCGTTGCCGATATGGGAGACGCCCACGGCGGCAATCACCAGGAACCAGACGACCATGATCGGGCTGAACAGGCTGGCCACCTTCGCCGTGCCGAAGGACTGCACGACATAGAGGCCAACGATCACCGTCAGCGCGATCGGGATGACATAGGGCTGCACGCCCGGGCTCACCGTCTTCAGCCCCTCGACGGCCGACAGCACCGAGATCGCCGGCGTTAGGATCGCATCCCCGTAGAACAGGCCGGCGCCGGCGATGCCCAGGCCGAGAACGACGGTGCTCCGCTTAGCCAGCGCGGTCTGAGCCAGCGACATCAAAGCGAGTGCCCCGCCCTCGCCACGATTGTCGGCACGCAGGATCAGCGCCACGTATTTGAGCGTGACGACCAGGACCAGCGACCGCACGAGCAGCGACACGATGCCGATGATCTCCTCGGGAGTCGGTACGTCGCCCAGGTGAAGCAGCGACTCCCGCATGGCGTAGAGCGGGCTCGTGCCGATGTCGCCGTACACCACGCCGATGCTGCCCAGGACCAACGGCCAGAAGCGGCGCGTTGGATGGCCGGCATCTTCCGCTGCAGATTGATCCGTCATGGCCAGCTAGGTCCCCACAGGAGGCCCGGCCTACGAGCCGCTGGGCGGGCCGCCAGGCGACTTCCGCTCGCGCGCCACGCCAGGCCACGGCCATTCCGCCCGAACTGCTCCAAGCTGCCAGGTCGCATGCGTCCGAGGCTCCTGCCCTGGATGAGCGAGACCGGCCCTACCCGATAGGGGTGGTTCTGACCAGATCGAGGTCGGGAACAGGCGGATCGTCCGGATGGGCGGTGACCAGTTGCGCCTTGTCAGGCCTCGTTCGCGGCGAGACCGTGCCGTTCCAGGCCCTCGTCCGCCCGCGGCCCGGTCAGCACGATCTGCAGCCGGTCGTTCGGCAGCGGCCGCTGCAGGGCGAGCGCCTCGTCGACCGGGCCAGTGAGCCAGGCGTCGCACTCCTGCCGTGTCGTCAGCAGGACGGGCATCGCCTTGGGATGGATCGGCCGAACGACGTCATTGGCCTCGCAGGTAAGAAAGGCAAAGAGGCGGTGCTCGCCGGTGACCGGCTCGGCCTTCGTGCCGCGCGTGCCTGTCCAGGGCCGCCACAGTCCCGCGAAGGCGAAGGCCGGCCGTTCCTCGTCCAGCGCGAACCAGTGCGGCACCTTCGGGCGGCCCTCGGTGTACTCGCAGAATGAGGTGGCCAGCACGAGGCAGCGCCAGCCGGGCTTGAGCCAGCCCCGCCAGTACGGGCTCTGCACGTTACGGATGTTGGTGACAGGGCGGCTGGCGAGCTTTGGCGGCGGCGGAAAGCCCCAGCGCATCATGGTCAGCTCGCGCACGCCATCCTGCGCCGAGAACACCACCGGCGCCATCTGATCGGGAAAGATCGCGGGCATCGGCGGAAGATTGCCGGTCGTGTCGCGCATGGCACCGGTGAAGGCGCGGATGGCGGCCTGACCCTTGGTCAGCGAATACAGGTTGCACATGGCCTTCCTCCGCCCTCGGGCGCCGTCCTTGCCGATCAACCTTGCGAGTCGCACCTGGGTGCCGCCCTTGCCCTGGCGCTCGCTGCCGTGGGCGCGGCGGAGAGGTCAGCCGGTGCCGTCCCGTTCCCGGTCACGCCCGCGCATCATCTCGATCTGGATCTCCTGGATCTCCAGGAGCCTTGCCCATTCGCGATGGAGCAGATGGTCCAGCTTCTCGTGCAGGAGGCGGATCTCCAGTTCGGCTTTCATGTTGACCAGATAGTCGTTCTCCGCGCGGCGCCGGTCGCGCGCTTCCTGCCGGTTCTGGCTCATCATGATCACCGGCGCCTGGATGGCGGCCAAGCAGGAAAGGATCAGGTTGAGCAGGATATAGGGGAACGGATCGAAGGCCCGCATGCCCAGCATCACCGTGTTGAGCGCCATCCAGGCGACCAGCACGACGCCGAACAGGATGATGAAGGTCCAGCTGCCGCCGAACGCGGCAACCCGGTCCGCGATCCGTTGCCCGGTCGTCGTGGTCCGGTCGATCTCGGCGTCCACCGGGGCGGACACCAGGTCGTGGCTGGCCAGCCGCTCGATCATGGCCTGGTCGAGTTCGGCGATCTCGCCGATCTGCTCCTGCAGCACCCTGCGGACATGCTGGACCCGGAAACGGTCGAGATCGTCGCGGCAGATGAACCCGGACGGGTCCAGGTCCGGCCGTTCGGCGTGGATCTGGTCGAGGACCTGCGGGCGCAGCAGACCCAGCGGCGTGAGCTCCCGGAACGGCAACGTCCTTCCGCAGATGCGGCAAACGGCCTCGTCCGTGGCTGCCTCCTTCGCCGTCATCCCCTGCCTGTTCGCGAACAAACGTCCTGGGTAACGATCACGCGCCACGCGCTGGCCAGCCAGCGGGCCCGCTGTCGACGGCAGCCATGGCACCGGTTGCAATGATGGAGGCCGGAGGGGGAATCGAACCCCCGAATAGCGGATTTGCAGTCCGCTGCATTACCACTTTGCTATCCGGCCATGCCGGCGGGTTCTAGGCTCGCGCGGGGTGCGGGTCAACGTGCCGAATGGACCGGCATGGTTCAGCCGCATCGACAGGACCATGACCAGCTTGCTATGGACCGGCCGCGCCCCACTGGCACTCGCGGGCGAAGGGAACTGGGACATCGACATGACCGATTTCGCTGAGCGCCGTCGCCTCATGGTGGAATCCCAGCTCCGGCCGAGCGCGATCGACAACGAGCACGTGCTGGAGGCGATGGGCGCGGTGCCGCGTGAAGCCTTCCTTCCGCCGGAGCTCAAGGGCGTGGCCTATGGCGACGAGGACATCCTGCTGGGGAACGGCCGCCAGCTGATCGAGCCGCTGGTCCTGGGCAAACTGCTGCAGGCAGCGTCGATCAAGCCCACCGACAACGTGCTGCTGCTGGGCTGCACCACCGGTTATTCCGCAGCGGTTCTGTCGCGGATCGCCAAGTCCGTGTTCATCGTCGACGAGGACAAGGAGCGGCTGGCCGACGTCGAGCGCCTGCTGGGCGAGCTCGGTGATGACAGGGTCGTCGCCGTCCATGGCAAGCCGGCCGCGGGTTTCCTCAGCCATGCTCCCTACGACGTGATCGTCATCGCCGGTGCGGTGCGGCAGATACCCGAGGACCTGAAGGTGCAGCTCGCCGATGGCGGCCGCCTGGTGACCGTGCTCATCTCCGGACGGGCCGGAAAGGTCATGGTGGTCACCAAGTTCGGATCGGCTTACGGCACGGTCACGCCGTTCGATGCGGCTGCACCCGAGGTGGCGGCCCTGCGGCCGGCACCGACCTTCACCTTTTGAACAGCAGGGCGGGACCATGGCAGTGACCGAACAGCCGCTGGCCATCGAGGTCGAGGAACTGGCGGAGCGGCGTGCGGGACCGGATGCGCCGGTGATCCTGGACGTGCGCGAACCGCACGAGCTTGCCATATGCCGCTTCCCGGAAAGCCTGGATATCCCGATGGGCAGCCTGCCGCAGCGGATCGACGAGCTGCCGACGGACCGGCCGATCGTGGTGGTGTGCCGCTCGGGCGCCCGCAGCATGCGGATCACCCAGTGGCTGCGCGCGCACGGACGGGACGATGTCAGCAACCTGACGGGCGGCGTCCTGGCCTGGTCGGCACGGATCGACCCATCCTGGCCGACATACTGATCCGGTGGCGCAGCCGGTCGATATTTACTGATTTAGTTCTACCCAGGATTGCAACCGGGCTCGACTTGGAGCTACGATGCCTCCCATAGCGACACGGGCATGCCCGGCGTCGCGACGTGACGGGGCGGCAGCAACCGCGCGAGGACGAGATGAGCGAACCCGAGAAGGACGCGCCCGAACCTTCGATGGAAGAGATCCTCTCCTCCATTCGTCGGATCATCGCGGAAGAGGACGACGATGCTCAGGCCCGCCCACAAGCGGGTCAGGCGCGGCCTGCGCCGGTCGATCGGCCGGGCGATGACGTGCTGGTTCTCACGGATCGGATCGATGATGGTCCGCGGCAGCCTGTGCCGGCCCTCGCCGCCCAGCAGGATCCACCGGTGGTCCGTGTCGCGCCAGCCCCGTCCGCCGAACCGCCCGCACCGGTAGCTCCCCCTGCAAAGGTGGCGCCAGTCCAGCAGGAATCGTCCATGCCCGAACAGAGCGCGCTCGTTTCGAACACCGCGGCCGCCATCAGTGCCGCCGCCTTCTCCAAGCTGGCTCGCGCCGCCGCGCCCAATGCCAACGAGCCGCAGTCGCCGATCTCTGGCATGACGGTCGAGCAGTTGTTGATGAGCATGCTGGAGCCGATGCTGAAGGACTGGTTCGACAAGAACCTGCCGGCCGTCGTGGAGCGGATCGTCGAGGAGGAGGTCAAGAAACTGGTCCGTCGCGCCGAGCTGCAGTGAGCGGCTCCGCCTGATCGCTGATCCGGCACGCATGGGCAGGGATCTCTTTCGGCAGACGGCGAACCGTCTGGTTCGATGACCACCGGCCGGTGGCGGCGACGTTCCTGCCCCGACTTGTTCCGCCCTGTCCTTTCCCTTACATCGCGGGTCGCTTCTGCCCATCGCTCCGGGCACCACTAGGATTCCGCCGATGCTCGACAAGACCTACCGACCGGCCGAGGTCGAGGCCCGTCTCTATGCCGACTGGTTGGAACACGGGGCCTTTGTAGCGAGCGGCAACGGCGAGCCCTGGTGCCTGATGATGCCGCCGCCCAACGTCACGGGCAGCCTCCATATGGGCCATGCCCTGACCTTCACGGTGCAGGACACGCTCACCCGTTTCGAGCGCAAGCGCGGTCGCCGTGCGCTTTGGCAGCCCGGCATGGACCATGCCGGCATCGCCACGCAGATGGTGGTCGAGCGCAAGCTGGCGTCCGAGGGGAAGGACCGCCGCGCCATGGGCCGCGAGGCCTTTCTCCAGGCGGTCTGGGCCTGGAAGGAGGAGAGCGGCGGCGCCATCGGCCGGCAGCTGCGCCGGCTCGGTGCCTCGCCGGACTGGTCGCGCGAGCGCTTCACCATGGATGCAGGCCTGTCGGCGGCCGTGGCGAAGGTCTTTGTCGAGTTGCACCGCCAGGGGCTGATCTACAAGGACAAGCGGCTGGTCAACTGGGACCCCAAGCTGCAGACCGCGATCTCCGATCTGGAGGTGGTGCAGACGGAGATGGACGGACATCTCTGGCACTTCCGCTACCCGATCCTGGAGCGGCCCGGCGAGTCCATCACCGTGGCGACCACCAGGCCCGAGACGATGCTGGGCGATACAGGTGTGGCCGTGCACCCGGACGACGAGCGCTACCGGCACCTCCACGGCCTTCATGCAGTCCTGCCGCTGGTCGGCCGCCATCTCCGGATCGTCGCCGACAGCTATTCCGACCCCGAAAAGGGCACGGGTGCCGTCAAGATCACGCCGGCCCACGACTTCAACGACTTCGAGGTCGGCCGGCGGCACGACCTGCCGCAGATCTCGGTGCTCGACCGCGAAGGCCGGATCACCGGCGACGAGGTGCCGCCCGAGTATCGCGGCCTCGACCGCTTCGAGGCCCGCAAGCGGATCGTCCAGGCGATGGAGGAGCAGGGCCTGCTCGACAAGGTCGAGAAGCACCGTCACGCCGTTCCGCACGGCGACCGCTCCGGCGTGCCCATCGAGCCGTTTTTGACCGACCAGTGGTACTGCGATGCGGCGACGCTGGCAAAGGCCCCGATCGAGGCGGTGGAGAGCGGCAAGACCGTGTTCGTGCCCAGACAGTACGAGAACACGTTCTTCGAGTGGATGCGCAACATCCAGCCCTGGTGCATCAGCCGTCAGCTCTGGTGGGGCCACCAGATCCCGGCCTGGTACGGACCGGACGGGCAGGTGTTCGTCGCGGAGAGCGAGGCCGATGCCGTGGCCGCCGCGTCGGCACATTATGGCCACGGCGTCGAGCTGACCCGCGACCCCGACGTCCTCGACACCTGGTTCAGCTCTGCCCTCTGGCCGTTCAGCACCCTGGGCTGGCCGGAGAAGACCCCGGAGCTGGACGCCTTCTACCCGACCGACGTCCTGGTGACCGGCTTTGACATCATCTTCTTCTGGGTCGCCCGGATGATGATGATGGGCTGCTGGTTCATGGGCGACGTCCCGTTCCGCACGGTCTACATCCATGGCTTGGTCCGCGACGAAGCCGGCCAGAAGATGTCCAAGACCAAGGGCAACGTGGTCGACCCGCTCGACCTCGCCGACGAGTACGGCGCAGATGCGCTGCGCTTCGCCATCCTGGCCTCGCTGGCGCAAGGGCGCGACATCAAGTTCGGCGAGAGCCGCGTCCAGGGCTACCGCAACTTCGTGACCAAGCTCTGGAATGCCTGCCGCTTTGCCGAGATGAACGGCGCCGTGCTCGACCCAGCCTTTCGCCCGGCCGACGCGCGGCAGCAGCTGAACCGCTGGATCCTGGGAGCGCTGGCCTCGACCGCCGCCGAGGTGACCGCGGCCCTGGAGGCCTATCGTTTCAACGATGCGGCACTGGGCCTTTACCGGTTCATCTGGGACAAGTTCTGCGACTGGTACCTGGAACTGGCCAAGCCCTTCTTCCAGGGCGGCGACGATGCGGAGGCGGCTGCCGAGACGCAGCGCACCATGGGCTACGTCATCTCCACGACGCTCCAGCTTCTCAACCCGCTGGCGCCGTACGTCACCGAGGAACTGCACGCACGCCTGTTCGGGACTCCGGAGGGAACGCTGATCCGCGACCCCTGGCCGGAGCCGGCGGCCGAGACGATCGATCCCAAGGCCGTGCAGGAGATCGAGTGGCTCATCGGCGCCATCTCCGCCGTCCGGGCCGCGCGTGCCGACGTCAACGTGCCGGCCAGCGCCGTGCTCGACCTGCAGGTGGAACAAGCCTCCGACATCACCCGGGCGCGGCTCGAGCGGCATCGCCCTGCCCTGGAGCGCTTGGCGCGGATCGGCGCAGTCCATGTCGATGCACCGCGCCCGACAGGAGGTCTCGTCCAGCTCGTCGTGGAGGAGGCGACCTTTGTCCTGCCGCTGGGTGACGCCGTGGACCTGGATGCGGAGCGCAAGCGCCTGGCGAAGGAGATCGACAAGGCGAGGAAGGACGCAGCATCGGCGCAGGGCCGGCTGGCAAATCCGGGCTTCCTGGCCAAGGCCGAACCGGAGGTGGTCGAGGAGACCAGGACGCGCGTGGTGGAGCTGACCGAGCGGGCAGCGCGGCTCGAGGCAGCCTTGGCGGCACTCTGATCGGCTGGCGCCGCATGCCAGCAGCCCAATCCAGTCCGAGGGCCATCAGCCAGCGTCGCCTGCCGCCATCCAGTCATGCAGCCGCTGAGCATCGGGACCAAGTGGGCGATCCTCGTCCAGGAACGGCACCTTCTCGCGGACGCCTTCGTGCAGTTCCCGCAGCGCACCGCCCAGCCGGAGGTCTGGCTGGAGGTCGGCGGCCTGCGCTGCGGCGAACAGTTCGATCGCGATCAGATGGCGCCAGGCGTCCAGCATGGAGGCCGTCTTCTCCACGACGAGCGGGCTCTGCGTGGCGTGATCTTCCACGCCTTCCGAAACCGGCATGACATCCAGCATCACCGGTGCCGCATGCCGGTGCAGGTCGGCCAGGAGCGCCATGACGGTCTTCTGCAGAGGGACGAAACCAGCCGCCGTGCCGCCATGCGGACTAAGCGAGCGCGGGAGGCTGGCGCGCTGCCCGTTGCTCAGGTGCACGAACCGGGCAGCTCCCGCCTGAGCTGCGTGGGCCACCGCCAGTCCCAGGTTCTCGAACGCCAGGGCAAAGGCCGGGGTGGCGAAGTTGCCGGTCGAAACGACCTGGTCCGGCTCCTGCAGCACGAGCGGATTGTCCGCGGCACTGTTCAGTTCAGCAGCGACCATTCCCAGCGCGCGCTCGACGGCGTCGTGCAGCGCACTGGAGATCGACGCGAGGCAGCGGAACGACAGCGGATCCTGCAGGGCCACGGCCTCGTATGTCGTTCCTGCCAGCAGATGGCGCAGCCGCGCTGCGGTCGACACCTGTCCTGCGGCAGACCGAGCCTGCTGGACCCGATGATCGAAGACCAGCGGATTGGCCCGGATGGCGGCAAACCCGAGCATGCCCGCCTGTTCCTGCCAGGCAGCCAAGTCGGCAGCCTCCCTGGCGACCAGCGCGCCGGTGGCGACCGACACGGCCGATGCGTTGATCAGGGACAGGCCGTCCTTGGCACCCAGCTGTACGGGAGCCAGCCCCGCCCGCTGCAGCGCCATCCCGCCGCTCGACAGCTCCCCCTGATACTCCGCCTGCCCCTCACCGATCAGCACGAGTGCCACATGGGCCAGCAGTCCGAGGTCGCCCTCCCCGAGCGAGCCCCGCTGCGGCACCAGCGGATGAACGCCCGCCTCCAGCATGGCGAGCAGGGCCTGGAAGACATGCGGGGAGATGCCGGAGCCGCCCTGGGCCAACGTGGCAAGGCGTGCGGCCATGATCGCGCGCACCGCCTCGGTCGGCATCGGTTCGCCAACGCCAATAGCACGGCCGCGCACCAGCCGGTTCTGGAACCCGGACAGGTCGGGCGCAGATGGCGCATCCGCGACATCCAGACCGACCTTGGCGCCGAGGCCGGTATTCAGGCCATAGATGCGCTGGCCGGACGCCGCGACCTGCTCGAGCGTGCGTCTCGCTGCCGCCAGTCGGTCCAGGAGACCGGGATCGGCCTCGATCCGCGCCCGGCCGCCGGCCAGCAGCACGATGTCGTCGGCGGACACCTCGCCGGCTCCGAGCCGGACGACCTTCATGCGTAGCGCAGGCGCTGGCCGATCCCCAGCCGTGCGGCCTTGTCGAGCAGCGTGTGGCCCAGCGCAATGTCGCTGAGCGACAGGCCGCGGTGCCAGAACAGGATGGTCTCGTCCGGCCGCTCGCGACCTGGCTTCTCCCCCGCCACGATCTGGCCGAGTTCCGCGTGGAGGTTGGCCTCCGACAGCCGCCCGCTGTCGACATGGGCCCGCAGCGAGCCGAGCTTGCCCGCGCGGGCCTGTCCCCAGTCGTCGACCACGATCTTGTCCATGATGTCGGTCAGCGACAGCTCCACGGCGCTCATGGTGCCGTAGGGCATCACCAGGGCGCCCCGCTTGATCCACTCGGTCCGCAGCATCGGTTCCGGCGCGTTCAGCCGCGACGCCTCCACCACGATGTCGGCTCCGTCGACGCAGGCATGCCAGTCGGAAACCGCCGTCACCGTCTTGCCGAGATCCCGGCTGAGCCGCTCCGCAAACGCGTCCTGGCTCTCCTTCCGCCGCGAATGCACCCTGATCTCGGCGAAGTCGAACAGCCGGTCGAGCAGCCGCACGTTCCAGTATGATGTCCCCCGCGCGCCGATATGGCCGAGGATCCGCGGGTTCGGCGGCGCCAGGTATTTGCCGCCGAGTGCCGTGACGGCGCCCGTCCGCATCTCGGTGATCGCCGTGGCGTCCAGGATCGCGACCGGACGGCCCGTGCGGGGATCGAAAAGATTGAGGATCCCGAACTCCGAGGGCAGACCCTGCCGCCAGTTGTCCATGAAGTCGCCGACCACCTTCACGCCGGCCAGGTCCAGCGGCGCCACATAGCCGCGCAGCACGTTGAAGTGGCCGTGGAAGGCCGGATCGGGGGTGAGGTGCATCCTGGGCTCGATCACGGTCTGGCCAAGGCCTTGCGCCCGCAGGCCGCCCTCGACGGCACCGATGATCTCCTCGTCGGTCAGCGCCAGCGCCTCGACGTCCAGACCGTTCAGCCAGGTGATGTGCAGCTCGGCCAAGCCTGGTGCCTCCTCTTCAGCTCTGCTCGTTGCGCTCCCTCGGGCCGAACTCTTCGACCAACGCTTTCACGAGGATGGTCAGCAGCCCGATCAGCGCCAGCACGGAAGCGGCGGCGAAAGCGCCAGCCGCGTTGTAATCGTTGTAGAGCAGTTCGATCTGCAGCGGCAGGGTGTTGGTCTGGCCGCGAATGTTGCCGGACACGACCGACACGGCGCCGAACTCGCCGATCGTGCGCGCCGTGCACAGGATGGCGCCATAGAGCAGCGCCCAGCGGATGTTCGGCAGGGTGACCCGCATGAACATCTGCCAGCCGCTCGCGCCCAGCGAGCGGGCCGCCTCCTCGTCCTCCGAGCTTTGCGTCTGCATGAATGCGATCAGCTCGCGGGCGACAAACGGGCTCGTCACGAACAGGCTGACCAGGATGATCGCCGGCACGGAGAACATGATGCGCAGGTCGTACTGCTGCAGCCATGGCCCGAGCAGGCCCTGCGCCCCGTACAGGAAGAGGTAGATCACGCCGGCCACGATCGGCGAGATCGAGAAGGGCAGCTCGATCAGGGTGACCAGGAAGGACTTGCCGCGGAAGGAGAAGCGGGTGATCGCCCAGGCCGCCGCCAGCCCGAACAGCAGGTTGACCGGAAGCACGACCAGGACCGTCAGCACGGTCAGCCAGATGGCATGCAGCGTGTCGGGTGCGGCCAGGTTCTGCAGATAGGGACCGAACCCTGCCGCGAGCGCCTGCACGAAGACGACCGCGACGGGAGCCACCAGGAAGAGCAGGGTGAGAAGGACGCCGGCGCCGATCAGGGTCCGGCGAACGAGCGGCGCGTCGCCAGCGCGTCTGGCTGTGGGCTCGCGCATGACCTAGCTCCGCTCCGCAAAGCGCAGCCAGCGTGCCTGCAGCAGGTTGGTGATGGTCAACATGACGAAGGCCGCCAGCAGCATGACGCAAGCCAGGCCCGCCGCGGATGGATAGTCGAATTCCTCCAGCCGGATGAAGGCCAGCAGCGATGTCACTTCGGTCTCGAACGGAAGGTTGCCCGCGATGAACACGACCGCGCCGAACTCGCCCAGCGAGCGGGCGAAGCCCAGGGCACAGCCGGCAACCCAGGCAGGCAGCACCATCGGCAGGATCACCCTGGCGAAGATCTGCCAGTCACCCGCTCCCAGCATCCTGGCTGCTTCCTCGGCATCCGCCTCCAGGTCCTCCAGCACCGGCTGCACCGTGCGTACGACGAACGGGAAGCTGGTGAACGCCATGGCGACCGCGATCCCGGCCGGCGCGTAGGCGACCTCGATGCCGAGCGGGGAAAGCAGGCTTCCGAACCAGCCGTTCCTCGCGAACAGCTCGGTCAGCGCCAGTCCTGCCACCGCGGTCGGCAGGGCGAACGGCAGGTCGACCAGCGCGTCCAGGAAGCGCCGTCCCGGGAAGTCGTAGCGCACCAGGATCCACGCCAGGAGCAGCCCGTAAAGGCCGCTGAACAGTGTTGCCGCCGCCGCCATGGTGAGCGTCACCCGGTAGCTGGCCAGCGCACGGGGACCGCTCACGACCGCCAGCAGTTCCGCCGGTCCCATCTGCACCGCCTTCAGTACCAGGGCGGCCAGCGGCAACAGCACGATGATCGTCAGATAGCTCAGCGTCAGCCCGAGGGAGAGGCCGAACCCCGGCAGGGCGCTTCTCTTCACCATGAAGCCTTCAGGCTGGACGGGAATGATCCCGGCGTCGCTGGACTAGTGGTGGAGAGGGCACCAGTCCAGCTTGCAACCGGAGCGGATCAGCGGTTGACGAGCACCCTGTCCAGGATGCCGCCTTCGGCCAGGTGCTCCTGGTTGACCTTGGCCCAGCCGCCGAACACGTCGTCGACGGTGAAGAGCCGGACGGGCGGGAACCGGGCGGCGAACTTGGCGGCCACCGTCTCGTCGCGAACGCGGTTGTAGTGCTCCGCCAGGATGGTCTGGCCCTCTGGCGTGTACAGGAACTCCAGGTACGCGGTCGCGACATCGCGGGAGCCGCGCTGGTCAGCTACCGCGTCAACGACGGCGACAGGGAAGTCGGCCTGGATGCTGGTGGACGGGATCACCACCTCGAAGCTGTCCTCGCCGTACTCGCGGCGGATTCCGTTCACTTCCGCCTCGAAGGTCAGCAGCGCGTCGCCAAGCTCGCGCTCCACGAACGTGGTCGTCGCACCGCGCCCGCCCGTGTCGAACACCGGCACGTTCGCCATGAGCTGCTTCACGAAGGCTTCGGCTGCCGCCTGGTCGCCGCCCGACTTGTCCAGCGCGTGGGCGTAGGCGGCGAGATAGGTGTAGCGCGCATTGCCCGAGGTCTTCGGGTTGGGGAACAGCACCTGGGTGCCTTCCTTGACCAGGTCGTCCCAGTCCTTGATGCCCTTCGGGTTGCCGGCGCGCACCAGGAAGGCCGGCAGCGAGTAGTAGGGAGAGCTGTTGTACGGCAGCCTGGACTTCCAGTCGGCCGGGATCAGCTGGCCGCGGTCGTGGAGGATCTGGATGTCGACCTCCTGGTTGAACGTCACGACATCCGCCTGCAGCCCCTCCAGCACCGCCCGGGCCTGCCGCGACGAGCCGCCATGCGACTGCTCGATCGAAATGTCCTGGCCGGTCCTGGTCTTCCATGCGGCAGCGAACGCGGGGTTGATCGCCGCGAACAGCTCGCGGCTGATGTCGTAGGAGGCGTTCAGCATCGTGCTAACGGCGGCGCGTGCGGGGCGAGCGACGGAGATTGCCCAGGGCAGCGCCATGGCGGTCGCGAGCAGGCTACGGCGCTTCATGATCGGTCCTCTGCTTTGTCTGTGTGGCCGGCGGTCGCTGCCCGGCGTGGCGAAGAAAGATCGGGGCGGCTGCTGAACGCGCGCCACCCCGACAAGGAAAGGAGAGAAGCCATCCGGTCGTGCAGACAGGAAGATCGGCAGGTCACACGGAACGACAGAAAACTACTTTGCCAGTCGCCTTTGTCAATTACCGAAGGCTGATGCCGGTGCCCATGAATTCTGAAGCCAGGTTTAAGCCGTGCCGGACTCCTCGCCGCCGCCCGCCGCCTTGTGGATCGGGTCGATCCAGGCCACGGTCTCCGGCTTCTCGACCATCGGGATGTCCAGGTTGACCACCACCGCCTCCTGGTCGCTGCGGACCAGGACGCACTCGAGCGGTTCCGTGTCGCTCGCGTTGATCTCCTGGTGCGGCACGAACGGCGGGACGTAGATGAAGTCGCCCGGTCCCGCCTCCGCGGTGAACTCGAGCTGGTTGCCCCAGCGCATGCGGGCACGGCCACGGAGCACGTAGATGACGCTCTCCAGTTCCCCGTGATGATGCGCACCGGTCTTGGCATGGGCGTGGATCGTCACCGTGCCGGCCCACAGCTTCTGAGCACCCACCCTGGCAAAATTGATGGCGGCTGCCCGGTTCATGCCCGGCGTCTGCGGCGTGTTCGTGTCCAGTTGGTCACCGGGCACCACCCGTACCCCATCATGGCGCCAGTCGGTCGTTGCTTGCTCGGTCATGGCTGCAGTTCTTCCACCTTTGCCGGCGCTGCCTTCTCCTGTCCGCGTCGCGTCGGCGCGTATCAGCGGCAGGAGTTCCCGCCCAGCCTGCCCGGCATCCTCCGGCGGGCCGAAGCCGAGGATCAGGAAGGTCGAGACCCCGGCTTCGTAATGGTCCGTCGACGTTTCCGCCACCTGCCCGGGTGGACCGACCAGGCCGGTCGTGTGCCCACACGCGCCGGTCACCGCGGCCAAGGCCGTCCAGCAAAGAGCCTCAGCTTGCCAATGTCGGGACCGACGCGATCAGCCGCCGGGTGTAGGGATGGTCGGGCGCCTGGAACAGCCGGACGGGCGGCCCCGTCTCAACGACCTCACCCGCCTGCATCACCGCCACCTCGTCGGCGATGGCCTCCACGACCGCGAGATCGTGGCTGATGAAGACATAGGTCAGGCCATGCCGGCGCTTGAGGTCCACGAGCAGGCGGAGCACCTGCACTTGGACGGAGACGTCGAGGGCAGAGACAGGCTCGTCCAGCACGATGATCCGCGCACCCGCCGCCAGTGCCCGGGCAATGCCGACGCGCTGGGCCTGGCCGCCGGAGAACTCGTGCGGGTAGCGATCGAGGAATGTCGGCTCCAGGTCGACCGAGCGCATCAGCTCGACCAGCCGGGCCTCGCGATCGCCGGCGCCCATGCCCACCAGGAATCGGAGTGGAGCGGACAGGATCTGGCGGATCGTCTTGCGCGGATTGAGCGAGGATAGCGGGTCCTGGAAGACATACTGCACCGTGGTGCCCAATGCCTTGGGACCCGCCGCCGCAAGCTCGGCGATCGGCCGCCCCTCCACCTGGATCGCGCCGCCACTTGGCCGGATGAGCCCGACAAGGCAGCGGGCGAGCGTGGTCTTCCCGCAGCCGGATTCGCCGACGATGCCCAGCGTCCGGCCAGCCGGTACGGCCATCGACACCCGCTTGAGCGCGTGGACGGCCGGCCTCGTCTGGCCGAACAGGGAGAAGCGCGCGGGATAGGCCTTCTCGAGGTCGCGGATCTCGACCGCCGGCTGCATGGTCATGGCAGCGCTTCCGCCGGGGCCTGAGCCCGCAGCACGTCCCGCG
>NZ_DATAGQ010000032.1:0-21007 GCF_036263595.1 Geminicoccus sp.
GATCACCCGACGCGCTCAGTGCCACGTAACGCTCATCCAGGTCGAACAACCCAGGTGATCCACCCATCGCTGCTGCCCTCCCGCTGCCAGCAGAAGCGAATCACATCCCAGATCGCACGGCTAGGTTCTTCAAACCGTCCTATTGTGTGCCGGAGGAGCGGGCGACCTACGAGAAGGTGAGGCAACTGGCCTCCGAGATGTGGATCGACTTGGCGCGGCGCTGACCGCAGGGGTGGCCGATTCTCCGCGTCCGGAGCAGAGCACTCCCAGGTTGATCCGGGTCAGTGCGACGTAACGATGAAGAACTGGAACGTCGAATGTCAGCGCGCCGACCGGCGCGGGGGCCTTTCCGTCAAGTTGAACTGGAAGAAATTCTTGATCGACAGGTTCGACGCCACCGGTTCCTCAGGCCGGTGGTCGTGGAACGACCGGCTGGAGGGGAACTTCGGCTTCGACATCCGGTATGGCCTCGCCGGGAACGGAGGGGTGTCCGGTCAGGCTGCGGCGGGGGCGGACATGGGGGCGACAACGACGGGATGCAGAACCAGGCCTGCGGCGGCCGGATCGACATCACCCTCGGCACCAGCTAGGGCGGCAGCCCCGGCGACCCCAAGGATATTGCGAACGGCGTCGGCGAGGTGACCATCCAGGACTTCACGCCCGCGTCAGAGGCAGCGACTTCGTCGCGACCGACTGGCGCCGGTCACTTCACGCTCCCCAGCGACAACCCTTTCACCAGAGCCCGCTGCATCAGCGCGAACACGACCGCCACCGGCACGGTCGCGGCGAAGGTGGCGGCCATGACGTGGTGCCAGTTGATCTTGTAGGCGCCGCCCACCAGCGTGAAGATCTGCAGGGTGAGCGTGTATTTCTCGTTCGAGCGCAGGATGGTCAGCGCCAGGACGAACTCGTTCCAGCAGTTGATGAAGGTGAAGATCGCGGTGACCGCCAAGGCGGGCAGGGCCATCGGCAGGAAGACCCGCATGAGCGACTGGAAGCGGGTGGCGCCGTCGATCCAGGCGGCTTCCTCGATCTCCTTTGGGATCGTCTTGAAGTAGGAGGACATCATCCAGGTCGCGAAGGCCAGGTTGAACGCCGCATAGCCCAGGATCAGCGCCCACTGGCTGTCGACCAGGCCCATCGCCGCCATCAGCCGGAAGATCCCGATCACCAGCACGATCGGCGAGAGCATCTGGGTCACCAGCAGGAACTGCCGATAGATCCCCTGGCCGTGCCAGCGCAGCCGCGCCATGGCATAGGCCGCCGGGATCGCCACCAGCAGCGAGATGATTGTGCCGGCAAGGCTGATCAGGACCGAGTTGAGGAGTGCCTGGCCGAACCCGGTGGCGGTCCACATCTCCACGAAGTTCTCGAACGCCAGGCGCGACGGCACCCAGGTCGGCGGGAACACGAAGATCTCGTCGCCGGGCTTGACCGCCGTGCTGAGCATGACGGCGTAGGGAAACAGGGCGACGATCGCGAACGGCCCCAGGAGCAGCCAGTAGAGGATCGAGCGCTTGGCGTAGGCGGTCACGCTTCTCTCTCCGTGGAGCGCGCCGCCAGCGCGATATAGGCGGCCGTGAACAGGAGCAGGATGGCGAACATGATCAGCGACATGGCCGCCGCCGTGTCGAGCCGGCCGTAGCGGAAGGCCAGCTTGTAAAGATAGGTCACCAGGATGTCGGTGGAGTTGGCCGGCTCGCCCTGGGTGAGGACCCAGATGATCGGGAACGAGTTGAAGACGTTGATGACGTTGAGCACGATCGCGATCTGCAGGAACGGCTTCATCAAAGGCAGCGTCATGTAGCGGAAGCGCTGCCAGCCCGTGGCGCCGTCGATCGTGGCGGCCTCGTAGACGTCGGCCGGGATGGAGGACAGCCCTCCCAGCAGGACCGTCGAGGTGAACGGGATCGAGACCAGGATGCCGATCGCGATCTCGATCGGGAATGCGGTGTCGAAGCTCGCCAGCCATTCCACCGGCCCGTCGATCAGGCCCAGCTGGAAGAGCGTCGCGTTGAACATGCCGTACTGGCCGTTCAGGCTCCAGCGCCAGACGATCGCGGTCATGGCGAGCGAGATCGCCCAGGGCAGCATGACGATCACCCGGGCGACGCCGCGCCCGAAGAAATCGTCGTTCAGCATCACCGCGATCGGGATCGAGAGCAGGATCGTCCCGCCCACGACCGTGACCGTCCACAGGATCGTGCGCCAGAGCGATCCGTAGAAGATCGGATCGTCGAACAGCTTCTCGAAATTCGCGAAGCCGGCGAAATTGCGGACCACACCGAACCGGTTCACCGAATGCAGCGACGTGTGCGCCACGTCGTAGATCGGATAGCCGATGATCCACAGGCACAGGACGAGGCTGGGCAGGATCAGCAGGAGGGCCGGCAGGGTTCGCGTTCGGTCAAGCATCCTCGTTGCGCCCCCATGCGCGGTCCGATCCACCGACAAGGCCATGCAGGTTCCGTGCCTGCATGGCCTGCTCGAAGCTGGTCGTTACTCCTGGATGGCCTCGTTGATCTTCTCGGCCGCTTCGGTGAGCGCCGCCTGCGGCTCGGCCTGGCCCTGGTAGATCCGCTGCAAGGCCGCCGTCGCGGCATCCGACGCCAGCTCCCAGTTGGGGATGAGCGGCGCAAACTTCGCATAAGGCAGCATGCCGGTGAAAGCCTGGAGCTGCTCGTCGTTGGCGAAGGTGGGATCGGCCGCCTCCGCCTTCATCACCGGCAGGAAGCCTTCCTTTTTCGAGAACTCGACCCGGTGCTTGTCGCTGAACGCGGTCTCTTCCAGGAACTGCCAGGCGACGTCCTTATGCTCGGACGACTTGAAGATCATGATCGTGTCGGTGACGCCGTAGGTCGCCTGCGTCGTGCCGACCGGGATCGGCGCCAGCGCGTAGTTGAGGTTCGGCGCCTCGGACTTGATCTGCCCGCGCAGCCAGGGACCGGACAGGATCATCGCGGCGCGCCCCTGCTTGAACAGGGATTCCATGTCCTGGCGGTTCGAGCCGGTCGGGCTCGGCTGGGTCAGGCCCTGGTCGATCATGCTCTTGTAGAGCGTAGCGGCCTTGACGCCCGCCTCGCTGTCGATGCCGGACTTGCCGTCCTGGACCAGTTCGCCGCCATGCGTCCAAAGGGCATAGTACCAGTAGATGTCGGTCTCGATCTCCTTGCCCTGCATGCCGAAGCCGTAGGCGCCCTCGCCCTTGTCCTTCACGGCCTGGGCAGCCTTGACCACTTCGTCCCAGGTCTTGGGCGGCTCGTTGAAGCCGGCGTTCGCGAGCAGGTCCTTGTTGTAATACATGGCGCGCGCCGACGCCGCGATGGGAAGGCCGTAGGTGACGCCGTCGATCACCGAAGGCTCCAGGAAGGCCTCGATGAACTTCGCCTTGAACTCGGGCGTCATGTACTCGTCGATGGGCTCGGCGATGTCGTTGGCCGCATAGTCGAGCAGCCAGCGCGTGCCGATGATCGCGATGTCGGGGGCGGTGCCGCCGGCGATGTCGGTCGTCAGGCGCTGCTGGAGATTGTCCCAGGAAACGTCCTCGAGCTTGATGTCGACATCGGGGTGGGCCGCCTCGAAATCGGATTCCATGCCCTGGAAGATGCCCATCGTATGGTCGCTGTAATGCGCCACGATGACCCGGATCTCGGTCTTGGACTGAGCGAAGGCCGGGCTCAGCGCCAGGAGCGCTGTCGCGGCGACACCGCTCATCATCACGGCTAGACGTCGATTCATGGATGACGTTCCCCTATTGGGCCCCCTTGGGCGGGAGCCTTGCCGCCGTGGACCTTAAGGGCAAGGATGCGGCCGCGGCAACGATGTCTGCGGGGGTTCACACATGGCCGAGCGGCGGCCCTACCGATCGATCTACAGCTATGCCTGGGACCTGGCCGACGAGGGGGCGGGTGCCTTCGGCGACCGCATCGCCGCCACCGGCGCCAATTCGGTCAGCCTCGCTGCCGCCTACCATGCCGGTAAGTTCATCCGGCCGCATGGGCGCAGCGGCAAGGTCTATTTCCCCGAGGATGGCACCGTCTATTTCCGGCACGACCCGTCCGCCTACCAGCGGATCCAGCCCCTGCCGAACCCGCTGCTGGCCGATCGCGACCCGCTGGCCGATCTCGCC
This sequence comes from Geminicoccus sp., assembly GCF_036263595.1. Lineage (NCBI taxonomy): Bacteria > Pseudomonadati > Pseudomonadota > Alphaproteobacteria > Geminicoccales > Geminicoccaceae > Geminicoccus > Geminicoccus sp. The sequence goes on from NZ_DATAGQ010000032.1 coordinate 4,130, forward strand.
CGCCAATTGCCCGACCTGGAGCGCTATGGCTGGGTCGTCTGCTTCCACAACACCCCGCTTGGCCGCCTTCATCCGGACCTGGTATCAAGGAACTGCTACGGCGACCCCTACTGGTACTCGCTGAACCCGGCCCATCCGGAGGCGCGCGAATATGTCGTGGCGCTCTGCCGCGACCTCACCATGCATTACGACCTGTCCGGCATCCGCCTGGAAACGCCGGGCTGGCTGCCGTTCGAGCATGGCTACCACCACGAGTTCGCCCTGATCCGCATGGATGGGTGGACGAAGCTCCTGCTGGGCCTGGACTTCTCCGAGGCGACCGTGACCCTGGCCGCGGTCGACGGCATCGACGTCCTCCATGTGCAAAAGCGCGTGCAGGCCGCCATCGACATGTTCATGGCGTCCGATATCGCCTTTACCGAAGCGCAGGCCGCCGACTGGATCGCGTCGGACCTGATCGCCGACCCCGACTTCATGGCCTTCCTGCGCTGGCGCTGCAAGCTGGTGGCCCAGGTGGTCCAGGAGATTCGCGACGTGGTTCCGGCCGGTGCCGACGTGCGGGTGATCCCCTCGGTCCAGCGCCCGTCCGCCCGCGGCTGGATCGAGGGTTCGGACCTTCGGCTCCTGGCGAACGCCTGCGACGGGCTGGAGATCTGCGCCTACGAGCGCTCGGCCGCCGACGTTCATGCCGACATCCACCATGTCCGCCGCCAGACCGGTCCCGATGCGCGGATCTCCGCCATCATGCGGCCGACCTACCCGGACCTCGCCAATGGTGCCGAGGTGCAGCAGGCCGCGCGGATCCTGGCCAGGCACGGCGTGGATGGCCTCGCCTACTATAACGACGGCCATATGCGTGCCGGCTACGTCCATGCCGCCCGCACCGCGTTCCAGGCGTTCGACGAGAGCCTGGACGACCTGCTGATGGAGAACGATTGATGAGCCGCTTCATCGCAAGGACGGTCCTGGTCACCGGCGGCGGCCGCGGCATCGGCCGGGCGACCTGCCTCAGGCTGGCGTCCGAGGGAGCAGCGGTGGCCGTGGCCGACCGCGACATCGAGCCGGCACGGGAGGTCGTGAAGGAAATCGCCGCCACCGGCCGCACCGCCGTGGCCCTCCAGGCCGACGTGACCCAGGCGCAAGCCGTGAGGACGCTGGTCGCGGATGCCGAGAAGGCGCTGGGGCCCCTGCACATCCTGGTGAACAATGCCGCGGCGACCTCGGCCACCACCATCGAGACGACCGGCGAAGCCGACTGGGACGTCGAGTTCGACGTCACCCTGCGCGCCGCCTATCTCTGCATGAAGGCGGTCCTGCCGGGCATGGTCGAGCGGGGCAAGGGCACGATCGTGGCGATCGGCTCGGTGAATGGCCGGGTCTATGTCGGCAACCCCGCCTACAGCGCCGCCAAGGCCGGCCTCGTCATGTGGGTCAAGGCGATGGCGGTCGAGTACGGCCCCAAAGGCATCCGCACCAACCTGGTAAGCCCCGGCTCGATCCGCACCGAGAACCGCTCCTGGACCGAGCGGATGGAGCGCGACCCGCAGATCTTCGAGAAGCTGGCACGCTGGTACCCGGTGGGGCGGGTCGGCACGCCGGAGGACATCGCGGCGGCGGTGGCCTATCTCGCCAGCGACGACGCGAGCTTCGTGAACGGCGCGGAACTGGTCGTGGATGGCGGCCTGACGGCGGGGATGGGGCCGTTCGTGCAGGAGATCAACGGCTAGGCGGCCCGGCCGCCCCGCCGTCCGCCCGCCGCCGGCGGGCCAACTCCCGGTAAAGCGCCTCGGGCGAGACGCCGATCTCCAGCGCCAGCAGGTGCCAGCTGCCCTTCGGCGGCAATGGCCGACGGTGAAACGCGCTCCAGGCGGCGATCCGTTCCGCCACCGTCTTCAGTGACAGGATCTCCGCCTGCCCTCGCGCCCGCCGCAATTCGAGGGCCAGGTGGCGCGCCCAGGCGCGGGCCCGGCCGGCATCTGCGCCCAGGGCGGCATCGAGCGCCTGCCGGTCGATCACGCGCAGGACCGTGGGTTCGGTGGCGACAGCGTTGCAGTGGTAGTAGGAGGCAAACAGCGACGCCTCTGCCAGCACGGCGCCCGCGGCCGCATGCTGCAGCGTCAGCTCCCCGCCATGCGGGAGCGCCCGGGTGAGCCTGACGGCCCCTCGGACCACGACATAGACGAAGCGGATTGGATCATCGGCACGGAACAGGATGTGGCCCTGTGCCAGCGCCATTTCGCGCCCCGCCATCCGCTCGAACGCGGTCATCAGGTCGTCCGACATGATCGGGATCATGTGGACTTGCCTGTTCATCTGGCAAGGATTCTCGCATGTCCTGTGCGGAGGCAATGATGCAGCGGATCCGAACGATGGCCCTGGCCAGCCTCTTGGCGGCAGCGGCGTACCTGCCGGCGGCAGCCCATCAGCATGGCCACGATACCGCTCACCACGCTCCCTTGCCCTATGCAGGCATGGAGCGTGGCTCGGTGAAGGCGTTGTCGCCCGAGCAGGAGGACGACCTCCTGGCGGGGCGCGGCAACGGCCTGGCCTTGGCGGCAGAGCTGAACGGCTATCCGGGGCCGCTGCACGTGCTGGAGCTGGCGACGCCGTTGCAGCTATCGGACGAGCAGCAGCGTCGGACGGAAGGCCTGTTCCGGGCCATGAAGGCGCAAGCCGTCGCGCTCGGAAAGGGCGTCCTGGCCGAGGAGGCCACGCTGGACCGGCTGTTCGCCGACCAGCAGATCACCGAGGCCACGCTGGATGAGATCACCCGACGTGCGGCGGTTGCCCAGGGTCGGCTGCGGGCGGCGCACCTGCGCTTTCATCTGGCGATGCTGGAGGTGTTGACGCCGCAGCAGATCGAGGCGTACCGGCGGCTGCGTGGCTATTCCGCTCCGGCCATGCTCCATCCCCGCCGCCAATGACCCGGTTGCAAGGCCGATGCGGTCGTCGCCGGTCAGGCTTTTTCCCCGTTCTCGCGCGGGAAGCCGCAGCGCCAGCGACGTACCTGCCAGTCGGCGTGCTGCTGCTGCCAGCGGGCGGCCTCGGCCTGGCCGAACAAGGTGCAGGTCATCAACGACACCTCATGGGCATCGTAGGTGAACGTTACTTCCTTGCAGTTGCCGATGAGAAGGCAGGCGGTGATGACTAGCTCGATCATGGGGATGCAGGTCCTTGCAAGCTCGAACGATGTCGGCCGACCAGGACGGAGCCCTGCGGGAACCAGACAGGCTACGAGGATGCGCAGGCACGATCGAGCGGGGCTTGGCCGGGGGAGCCAAAAACCCCCGGCACGCGGAGGCACCGTCTCTGCACCACGCAGAACCTCGTTGCCTCCCAGGTTCGAAGAGATGCTGCCAACGCCGTGACCGACGAAGTCATGACCCACCACACGTATGGATCAGGTGCATCCTGAACGACCTTCGCACATCATAGCAATTGGGATGCCACAGTGCTGCTTTGTCGTTTCGAACACGCCAGATCATCGAAGCAAGACGGAAAAGCAGAACGCTCGACGAATTAGAGCATCGTAGCCCCGATATGCTGGCCGGTTTTGCTGGATCTGCGAGCAGCGTTGTCTGGATTACTTGCAGTACTTGCCGACGAGATGCGCAGTCAGGCGCGCAAGCCGTCTGATCTCGCGACATCACAGCGCCAGCGCCTTACACGCCACTCCTGGTGCTGCCGCTGCCACCGGGCGGCCTCCATCTGCCCGAACATGGTGCAGGTCATCAGGGACACGTCGTGGGCGTCGTAGGTCAGCCTGACTTCCTGGCAGCTGCCCACCAACAGGCAGGCCGTGATGATCAATTCGATCATGGGATGAGTATCCATTTGGCGAGCGAGGCGAGTATGTGCCCCACCGCGATGATCTGATGGCTGCGCGGCCCAGGTCATGAGCAACCCCGGATCGAGACACGAAGACTCACGAAATCCCACGAAATGTACTGAAAAATCAGTGTGGGCTGGCTGCTCGCGCGGTCATATGATAAGTCGCCAGAATATTTTCTCCTCCTTGGCGAGGGGCCATTGATGTTGAGATATCAAGACCGACGGTTGGTGATCGGCGACATTGTGGTGGATTTCGTCGCAGCTACGATCAGAGGCCGGTCAGGCCTCGCTCTTCCACTGCGCGCCCAGTCGTTCGCAGTGCTCGAGTACCTGGCCCGGCATTGCGATCGCGTCGTGGCGCGTGACGAGCTGATCCATGCGGTATGGGGCGATCAGGCTGTCACCGACGATAGCTTGGTCCAGTGCATCCACGAGATTAGGAGGGTACTGAACGACGCGAACAAGACGTTGCTCCGCACCGTGCCGAAGCGAGGCTACTGCCTTGTAAGGCCGCAGGATCAGCCGACGTTCCGGTTCGACTGGAGGCTGCCAGCAGCGGCGGTGATCGTCGGAGCGGTGGCGGCGCTCGTCGGGTGCATGTCGTGGTGCCTGCTGGCGCCGGAGGGCTCGGTCGACATGGCGGCCATCGATCCTCGGCCAGCCGTGGTCACGCGCGACGAGCCTACCAGATGAGGATCGGCCATTGATCAGGATGCGTGGTCGATCGACTGACAGCGGGTACAGAAGAACGTGGCACGATTGCCTTGCACGGAGCGCACGATCGGCGTCTCGCAGACAAGGCAAGGCTTTCCGGCCCGATCATAGACCTTGAACAGGTTCTGGAAGCTGCCGAGTTCGCCGTCCGCCTGAACATAGTCCCGAAGCGACGAGCCGCCGGCCTCGATCGCCTCGCCCAGCACGGCGCGCACATTCTCGGCCAGGAGGTCCAGCACCGCTGCCGGCACTGCACCGGCGGGAGTCGCCGGGTTGAGCCGCGTGCGAAACAGCGCTTCCGAAGCGTAGATATTGCCCACGCCCACCACCAGCTTCTGGTCCATGAGCGCCAGCTTCACCGCGACGATCCTGTTCCGGAACGCGTCCGCCAGCTCCAGGCCGGAAAAGGCGTTGCCCAGCGGTTCCATCCCCAGTCCGGCCAGCAGCCTGTGACGGGGCAGGTCCTCCACCGTCGTCAGGTCCAGCGCGCCGAACCGGCGCGGGTCGACGAAGCGGAGCACGGTCCCGTCGTCGAAGCTGAAGGTCAGGTGCTCGTGGGCTCCTTGCGGGTTTCCGTCGAAGATCAGGCGCCCGGACATGCCCATGTGGAGGAGCACGACCTGCCCGTCGTCCAGGAAAAGCTGGATGTACTTGGCCCGGCGGCCGAACGCCTCGACCCGCCGGCCGGCCAGGCGCTGCGGAAGCTGGGCGGGCAGGGGCCAGCGAAGGTCGGGGCGGCGCTGGATGGTTTGGGCGAAGCGGCGGCCGGTCAGGCGCAGCTCCAGGGCGCGCTTCATGGTTTCGACTTCGGGGAGCTCGGGCAAGGGTATGGTCCGGAACGGCTGGAGGCGGCGCTCTTTGTTGAGCATGCTCCTGCCATCACTTAGAACCGCGCGGCAAGCAGGGCGAGGAAACGGCTGATCATGACGGACCCAGCGGACGAACTCGCGCGTTCCTTCGGCTTCCAGCCGGTCGACCCGGCCGAGAAGGCCGGCAAGGTCCGCCAGGTCTTCGACCGGGTGGCCGGCCGCTACGACCTGATGAACGACCTGATGAGCGCTGGCGTCCACCGCCTGTGGAAGAACGCGCTGGTCGACTGGCTGGCCCCCCGCCGTGGCATCCGCCACCTGGACGTGGCGGGCGGGACGGGCGACGTGGCGTTCCGGATCGCCGACCGGGTCGGCGGCGAGGCCGACATCACGATCTGCGACATCAACCATGCCATGCTGGAAGTGGGCCGCGACAGGGCGATCGACCGGGGCCTGGTGCGCGGCCTGTCCTGGGTCACCGGCGATGCCATGGCGCTGCCCATGCCCGACCGCTCGTTCGACAGCTACACGATCGCGTTCGGCATCCGCAACGTGACCCATATCGACCAGGCCCTGAGCGAAGCGTTCAGGGTGCTCAAACCCGGCGGGCGCTTCCTCTGCCTGGAGTTCTCGCGCCTGGTCATCCCCCAGCTGAGGTCGGCCTATGACCGCTACTCGATGGGCGTGATCCCGGTGATGGGCAGGCTGGTCGCCAACGATGCCGAGAGCTACCGCTATCTCGTCGAGAGCATCCGCCGCTTCCCCGACCAGAAGAAGTTCGCCGGCATGATCGAGAAGGCGGGCTTCGACCTGGTCAAGGTCCGCAACCTGTCCGGCGGCATCGCCGCGATCCATTCCGGCTGGCGCCTCTGACATTGCTCCGACCGATCCGCCACGTCATTCGCGGCATCCGGGTCATCCGGGTCCTGATGCGCCACCAGGCGCTGTTCTTCGTCGAGCTCCTGCCGGTCTCGCCGCCGGTGCGCAGACTGGCCCGTCCCTGGACCGGCGGCAGGGCGACGCGGCGGCCGGGCCAGCGTCTGGCCGATGCGCTGGTCGAGCTCGGCCCCAGCTTCGTCAAGCTCGGCCAGACGCTCGCGGTCCGCCCGGACCTGATGGGCAGCCAGGTGGCACGCGACCTCGCGCGGCTGCAGGACCGGCTCGAGCCGTTCCCGGCCGAGCAGGCCCTGGCGCTGATCGAGCGTGAGCTGGAAGCGCCGGTCGAGCGGGTGTTTGCGCGTTTCGACAGGGTGCCTGTCGCGGCGGCCTCGGTGGCCCAGGTCCATTTCGCCGAGCTGCCGGACGGAAGGGAAGTCGCGGTCAAGGTGCTCAGGCCTGGCATCGAGGCCAAGATCGAGGCGGAGCTGGGCTTCTTCCTGTGGCTGGCCGAGGCGGTCGAGTACCTGTTCCCGCATCTGCGCCGCCTGCGCCCGGTCGAGACCGTGCAGGTCCATGCCTTGTGGACCCGCCGCGAGCTCGACCTGCGGCTGGAAGCGGCCGCGGCGGCCGAGTTCGCCCTGAACTGCGCGGAGGACGAAGGCTTCAGGGTTCCCTATGTCGACTGGGAGCGCACCTCGCGCCGGGTCCTGACCCTGGAGCGCATCAGCGGCACGCCGTCCGACCAGCGCGCCCGGCTGATCGAGCAGGGACTGGACCCCGTCCGGATCCTGGACCGTGCCGCGGTCGTCTTCTTCAACCAGGTGTTCCGCGACGGCTTCTTCCATGCCGACATGCATCCAGGGAACACCTTCATCGAGCCGGACGGTACGATCGTGCCCGTCGATTTCGGGATCATGGGAAGGCTCGACCTGGATACCCGCAAGTACCTGGCGGAGATCCTGATCGGCTTCCTCGACCGCGACTATCGGCGGGTGGCCGACGTGTTCGTGCGCGCGGGCTATGTCCCGATCGACGAGGACCGCGATGCCTTCGCGCAGGCGGCCCGTGCCATCGGCGAGCCGATCCTGGGCAAGCCGCTGGCCGACATCTCGATCGGCCGGCTGTTCGGCCAGATCCTGACCGTCGCCGAGCAGTTCCACATGCAGCAGCAGCCTCACCTCCTGCTCCTGCAGAAGACGATGGTGGTGGCTGAAGGCGTGGGCCGGGCGCTCGATCCGACCGTCAACATCTGGCAGACGGCCCAGCCGCTCGTGGCGGGTTGGATCGCGCGCCACCTGGGGCCACATGCCAAGGCGATGGAGCTGGCGCAGGACGTCTATGACGCAGCTAGGCGGGCGCCGGTGGTGCTGCGACGGCTGGAACAGACGCTGGTGCGCATGGAGCGCCAGCAGATGGTGCTCAAGGATCGGGCACCCATCTGGCTGTTCCTGGCGCTGGCGGCCTTCCTGCTCGGCTGGACGATTCGCTGACCGCAAGGATCATGGTGATGGACGAGCCCCTCTTGGACCCGCGGGTGCTGGCCGATGGTGCGGGCGGCCGGCTGCTCCTCGTGATCGGCGGCGGCATCGCCGCCTATAAATGCCTGGAGCTGATCCGCCGCCTCAAGGACCGGGGGATCGCCGTCCGCTGCGTGATGACCAGGAGTGCCGCGCAGTTCGTGACGCCCCTGTCGGCGGCGGCCCTGTCCGTGGACAAGGTCTATACCGAGCTGTTCTCGCTGACCGACGAGGCGGAGATGGGCCATATCCGCTTGTCCCGGGAGGCGGACCTCGTGCTGGTGGCGCCGGCCACCGCCGACCTTCTCGCCAAGATGGTCCACGGCCAGGCCGACGACTTGGCGTCCACCGTGCTGCTGGCGACGGACAAGCCGGTGATGGTGGCGCCCGCCATGAACCCGATGATGTGGAACCACCCTGCGACCCGCCGCAACGTGGCCCAGCTCAAGGCGGATGGTGTCGCCTTCGTCGGCCCGGACGCCGGGGACATGGCCTGCGGCGAGGTGGGCTCTGGGCGCATGGCCGAGCCTGCGCGGATCCTCGAGGAGGTGCTGGAACGGCTGGCGGCGCCGCGGCGCCAGCGGCCGCTGGCGGGGCTGCGGGCGCTGGTCACCAGCGGGCCCACCCGCGAGCCGATCGACCCGGTCCGCTTCATCATGAACCACAGCTCGGGCAAGCAGGGGCACGCCATCGCAGGAGAACTCGCCGCCGCCGGTGCCGACGTCATCCTGGTGTCGGGCCCGGTGAGCCTGCCTGACCCTCCAGGCGTGCGGGTGGTGCGGGTCGAGACGGCGCGCGAGATGCTGGCTGCCTGCCAGGCGGCCTTGCCGATCGATGTGGCGGTATGCGCGGCCGCCGTCGCCGACTGGCGTCCCGCACACACACCCGAACAGAAGATCAAGAAGGAAGCGGGAGCCGCCGCCCCCGTGCTTCAACTGGTCGAGAACCCGGACATTCTCAGCACCATCTCGGCCGCCGGGCCGCAGCGGCCCCGGCTGGTGATCGGCTTTGCCGCGGAGACCGAGAACGTGGTGGCACAGGCGACGCGCAAGCGGGCCCGCAAGAACTGCGACTGGATCCTGGGCAACGACGTGTCCCCGAGCGCTGGCACGTTCGGTGGCGACTCCAATCAGGTGACGCTGGTGACCGGCGACGGCCCGCCGGAACCATGGCCGGCCACATCCAAGCGGGAAGTCGCACGTCGGCTGGCCCTGCGCATCGCAGGGGCGCTGGGCCATGGCTGACCTCGAGGTGCCCATCCGTCGGGAGGCGCATGCGCTGGACCTGCCGCTGCCGGCCTATGCCACCGCCGGCTCGGCCGGGATGGATCTGCTGGCGGCCATCGACGCGCAGGCGCCGCTGATCCTGCTCCCGTTGCAGCGTGCGGTCGTGCCGACCGGCATCTCCATCGAGTTGCCGGACGGTTATGAGGCACAGGTGAGGCCGCGTTCCGGCCTTGCCGCACGGAACGGCGTCACCGTACTGAACGCTCCCGGAACGGTTGATTCGGACTACCGGGGCGAGATTGCCGTCATTCTCATTAACCTAGGTGAATCAAAGATGCAGATCGAGCGCGGCCTGAGGATCGCGCAACTCGTGATAGCGCCGATTGTACGCTGCAAATGGAAAGAGAATTCTACTTTAAGGGAAACCCCACGCGGAGTCGGAGGTTTTGGCTCTACCGGATTAGCCTGCGCTAACGGGGGGCGAGATGGATAGCTTGTCCGCCACTGCGAGGAGAGTGGCCTGATGCTGAAACCTTCGAAGAAACTAAGCCTGGCGCTGGAAGCCGTCACCGACATCGCGTTCCACGGTGGCAGTGACCCGGTACAAAGTCAGGACATCGCCCGGCGGCTGAACCTGCCGCGGCGCTACCTGGAACAGGTGATGCAGCAGCTGGTACGTGCCGGGCTGCTCAAGGGCGTCCGTGGCCCCAGAGGCGGCTACAGGCTGGCCCGCGAGCGCCGGCGCATCAGCGTTGGCGAGATCATCAGGGTCGTTCAGGGCGACATCGACCTGAGCGCCACCCCGATGAACGGTCACATGGCGGAGGCCGGCGAGCATGAACAGAGCGGGTCACCACTCGGTGCGCTGGTCATCACGCCGTTCTTCGACCGTACCGAGCGGGAACTGATGCAGCGCCTGGAAGGCGTGAGCATCGAGGACCTCTGCCAGGAAGCCCGCCGCGCCGGACTGACCGGCGACCATGCGCGCACCGCCGACTTCGTGATCTAGGTGAAGCACGGTCGGGCCGGCGAACCGGTCCGACCGTGGTCACGGCAGAACGCGTCCCTGGGGTGCGCCTGGAAACATGGTGCCGGCCGGTTGCAGGGAGCCGGAATACCATTACATTCCGCATAGGCTGGGTGGCTTTTGCGGAGTTGTGCAAGATGGCGACTGTAAATCAGGGAACGCGGCTGGACAGCGGAGCGCGCGGCCGCATCTATGACAGCATCATCGACACCATCGGCAACACCCCGCTCGTCCGCCTGCACCGGATGGCCGAGCAGCGCGGGGTAAAGGCCGAGATCCTGGCCAAGCTCGAGTTCTTCAACCCGCTGAGTTCGGTCAAGGACAGGATCGGCTACTCGATGATCGAGGCGGCCGAGCAGTCCGGGCAGATCGACAAGAACACCGTCCTGGTCGAACCGACTTCGGGCAATACCGGCATCGCGCTTGCCTTCGTGGCGGCGGCCAAGGGCTACCGGCTGATCCTGACCATGCCGGAGACCATGTCGCTGGAGCGCCGCAAGGTGCTGAAGCTGCTGGGTGCCGAACTGGTGCTCACGCCCGGTCCCAAGGGCATGCGCGGCGCCATCGAGGAGGCGCAGCGGATCGTCGCCGAGACCACGAATGCGGTGATCCTGCAGCAGTTCGAGAACCCCGCCAACCCGGCGATCCACCGGATCACCACCGCCGAGGAGATCTGGACCGACACTGGCGGCAAGCTCGATGCCTTCGTCGCTGGCGTCGGCACGGGTGGTACGGTGACCGGCGTCGGCGAAGTCCTCAAGCCGCGCCTGCCGAACCTGAAGGTCTTCGCCGTGGAGCCGGAGGACAGCCCGGTCCTGTCGGGCGGCAAGCCCGGACCCCACAAGATCCAGGGCATCGGCGCCGGCTTCATCCCGGCCAACCTGAACAGCGACGTCCTGGACGAGGTCGTCAAGATCGGCAACCAGACCGCCTTCGAGACGGCGCGCCAGGTCGCCAAGCTTGAAGGAATCCCGATCGGGATTTCGAGTGGGGCTGCGGTCGCCGCTGCGCTGGAGGTAGGTTCGCGGCCCGAGTATGCGGGCAAGCGGATCGTGGTGATCCTGGCGTCCAGTGCCGAGCGCTACCTGTCCACCGACCTGTTCGCCGATCTGGCCTGAGCCGGGGCGCAGGCCGCAGGATCCGGGCCTCCATGGGTCACCATGGAGGCCTTTTTCGTTGACCCCACCGGCGTAAAGGCTTTGTTAACCACTCCCGGTCCATCTTCGGCACGTGCCGAGGATGGTGCCCGCAAAAGCAGGCTTGTCAGCGGCATAGAGACTGTTATCCTAGGACCAAGAGCCTAGAGAGGTTAGCCGTGAACCTGGAACTCCGTCCCGCCACTCCGTTCGTCCCGCCGGTAGTGCCGCGTGTGCTGCAGATGGTCCTGCTCGGGACGGGCGAGCCCGTGGAACTCATCCATGTCGAGGACGACGAGGACGTCCGTCGGTTCTGCGTCGAGCGGCCGTGCGGCACCCGCCTCCTGATCGTGGAGGAGCAACTGGGCTGCCGGGGCTTTCGCCTGAACTGACGGTTCAGGGCTGCTCGCCCCGGGCGAGCCTCGCCTCGATCGCATCGACCACCGGCAGGAGTTCCGCGACCGAAGGGATCACGTAATGGGCACCGGCCGCGCGCATCCGGTCCGAGGCCCATCCGATCCGGTCCGCCTGCTGCGCGGGCGTGAGCGCCTTCCAGTCCTTCTCGTCCAACCCGACCTCGTTCCCCGACGCCGTGATCGCAACCGTCCACATCCCGGCCGACAGGCCCTCGTCAATGCCTGGAATGGTGTCGTCGACCTTGATGCAGGCCGCAACCGAGCGCACGGCCAGGTCAGCGGCGTTAGTCAGGCACATGGCAGGAAAGGGGCGGGCCCTCCTGACGTCCGAGGCTGCCACCGCGCTGTCGACATGCAGGCCCTGTCGCTCCATCGCCGCCAGCACCACCTCCATCATCGCCCGGTTGTAACCGGTATTGACGCCGATCCGGATGCCGCGCGCCCGCAGCGCCGCCACCGTGTCCAGGACCCCCGGGATCAGGTCGGAGAAGGCCGGCAGGGTCTCGATCTGCAGCGGAATGAAGTCCTGGTAGATGGCGTCGACGTCCCCTTCGGTCGACGCGCGGCCATGTCTGGCGACGAAGCGGGCCTGGATCGCCGGCGCTGCCAGCAACTCAGCGACATGGGCACGCTTTTCCGCGCCCATCGGGCCCCGCGCCTCGGCCAGGCTGATCTCCACGCCATGGCGGCGAAAGACTTCGACGAACACGCCGGCCGGCGCCCGCGATCCGAAGTCCACGACCGTGCCGGCCATGTCGAAGATCACCGCTTCGACAGGGCCGGCATAGAAACGGCGATACCTGAAACTCATCCCGACAACTCCCTTCTTCGGCTGGCCGGCGACGGCGCCGGCGCCAAGATGTTCAGGCACTGCCGCAGGCCTTCGGAACACGCGTGCCATTCGGCACGAACGAAGCTGGGCCCTGGCTCGACGCCATCACTGCATCTTGCACGAACGAACTCGAGCACCGATCCGTCATCTGCGGACCATATCCATCGCGCCGCTGCACGAACGAACCCAGGAGCGGCCGGCCGGGTGGTGCCGCGCGGATCCATCGCTGGCAGCGAGCATGGCTCAAGCGGCCGCCGGCATTGCCAATCCCATCTCCGCGACCGCTTCGCCGACGGCCGCCACCGCCGCCTTCATTTCCGAGGCACCGAGGGCGCCGATGCAACCCATCCGGAACGAGGGAGCGACGGTGAGCTTGCCTGGATAGATGGCGAAGCCGCGCTGCCGGAGGGCCTCGTAGAACCGGTCGAACGAGAAGGCCGGGTCATTGGGCAGCTTGAAGGTCACGATGATCGGCGCCTGGAGGGCGTCGGGCAGCAGGGTCTCGAAGCCAAGCGCCCGCATGCCCTCGACCAGGATCCGGCAGTTCTGCCGGTAGCGTTCTCCGCGTCCGGCGACCCCGCCTTCCGCGCTGTGCTCGGCCAGGGCCTGGTGCAGGGCCGCGATGACGTGCGTGGGTGGCGTGAAGCGCCACTGCCCGGTCATCCGCATCGCCGCCTCCTGCGCGAACAGGTCCAGGCACAGCGCCGGCGCCTGGGTCTCCGTGGCCGCGAGTGCTGCGCGCCGCGCGATGACGAAGCCCATGCCCGGCACGCCTTCCAGGCATTTATTCGAGGAGGCGGCCAGGGCATCGAACGGGATCTGGCGCGCGTCGACGGGCAGGGCGCCAAAGGTGCTCATCGCGTCGATCAGGAGGCGCCGGCCATGCCTGGCCACGCTGTGCGCGACATCAGCCAAAGGGTTGAGGATGCCCGACGTCGTCTCGCAATGGACCACCGCCACATGGCTGATCGCGGGGTCTGCCGCCAGCATCCGCTCCAGGGCCTGGACATCGTTCGGCTGGTTCTCCGGCTGCTCCAGGACCGCCACGTTCCGGCCGTGCCGCCGCACCATCTGCACCATGCGGTCACCATAGGCGCCGTTGACACAAACCAGGATCCGCCCCGTCGGCGGCAGGAACGTGCCCAGCATCGCCTCCACGGCGAACGAGCCGCTGCCTTGCATCGGCACGGCAACCAGCTCGTCCGGATCGCCGGCCAAGGCTGCCAGTTGCCGCAGCACGTCGGCATTCAGGTCGATGAAGGCGCTGTCGCGCGAGCCCCAGTCCCGCAGCATGGCCGCCTTCACGCTGGCCCTCGTGGTGAGGGGGCCGGGCGTGAGCAGCAACGGTTCCTCGGCAGAATATCTCATTGGGTCGGCTCCAGCGGCGTTTCGTAGACTTGTCCAATGTCGTCCGATAAGTCAAATCGATCGAGCCGATGATGGTATAAGAGAAACCGATGAACCTGCCGAGCCTGCGGGCACTCGATGCCGTACTCGCCACGGGAGGCTTCGGGCGCGCGGCCGAGCGGTTGAACCTCAGCCAGCCCGCCGTCAGCGCCCAGATCCTTGCGCTTGAGCGGCAGTACGGCGTGGAGTTGTTTCGACGAGGTCCTGCAGGTGCGGCGCCGACGGAACTCGGGCAGGAACTGGCGCCTCATGTGCGGCGCATCCTCGGCCTGCTGCGCGACCTCGAGCATCTCCTGCTGCAGGCACGCAACCTCGACCGGGGCAGGCTCACGCTCGCTGCCGACGGACCGTTCGCGGCCATGCCCCTGCTGCGCCGGCTGCGCGACCGGCACCCCGCCATTGCCAGCAGCCTTACCACCGGCAATACGGCCGCCACCCTGGTGGCCGTTCGCTCCGGCATCGCCGACGCCGGCGTGGTGAGCCTGATCGAGGCTGCGCCTGACCTGGCCCGTGTCCGCCTGGAATCCGACCGGGTCGTGCTCCTGCTTCCGGTGAGCCATCCCTGGAGCGCGCGCGCGACGGTGAGCATGGCCGAGATGGCCGGGATCGCCGTGGTCGCGCGCGAAGAAGGGAGCGCCACCTTCCGCCTGTTTGCCGCCGCCTGTGCCAGATCGGGCGTCCGGCCGGAGCTGGCCTTGCGCCTGGGCTCGCGCGAGGCGATGCGCGAAGCGGTGGCAGCCGGCTTCGGTGTTGGCGCGGTGTTCGAGCGGGAAGCTGGCACCGATCCGCGCCTGACGACCGTGGCGCTGGACGGCTCGGACCTGACGGCGGACACCTGCCTGGTCGCCCTGCCGGAGCGAGCCGAGCTGGGGGTCGTCAGGGCCCTTTTCCAGCTGGCCGAGGAGGCTCAGGCCGCGCTGCGGACTTCCTGACGTCCAGAAGCCTGGCGGCCGACACGGCGCTGCGGCGGGAAGGTCATGCTGATCTTCAGGCCGGGCTTGGCATCGTCCAGTTCGAGCTTGGCCTCGTGCAGCCGGGCCACCGCTGCCACCAGGGAGAGGCCCAGCCCATTGCCGGGCGTGCTCCGTTCCATGTCCAGCCGCACGAAACGCTCGAGCGCCCGCTCCCGCATCTCGGCGGGAATGCCCGGGCCGTCGTCCACGATGATCAAGGCCGGTGTCGGCCGCTCCCGGACATCCACCGTGACATGGCCGTTCTCGACCCCGTACTTGATCGCGTTGTCGACGACATTGGCCAGAGCCTGTGCCACGAGATGACGGTTGCCGACGACCATCGCATCGCGCGGCGCCTTCAGACGGAGTTCGATGCTCTTCTCCTCGGCCAGGGGCTCGTAGAGCTCCGTCACGTCCTGCGCCATCTCGCGCAGGCTGAACGGCTCGAATTCCGCCTGCTGCTCCCCGCTCTCGGCCCGTGCGATCGAAAGGATCGCGTTGAAGGTGTGGATGAGCGAATCGGCATCGCGCACGGTCGCTTCCAGCAACTCGCGCGCCTCGTCGCTCTGCTCGCCCATCAGGGCTACCTCGATCCGCGACCGCAGCCGGTTCAGCGGCGTGCGCAGATCATGGGCCACGTTGTCGGTGACCTGGCGCATGCCGGCCAGGAGGCGCTCGATCCGGTCGAGCATCCGGTTGAGGTTGCGCGCGAGCTCGTCGAACTCGTCGCCGCTGCCCTTGTCGACGAAGCGCTGCGTGAGGTCGCCGGTCATGATGCGGGTCGTGGCCCGATTCACGTCGTCCAGCCGACCGAGCATCCAGCGGCTCATGACCAGCCCGCCGAGCAGGCCCAGCAGGATCATCACGCCGCCGCCGATCATGAGCGTGTTGAGCAGCGTTGCCTGGATCGACAGCCTCGATTCGATGTCGCGTCCGACCAGCAGGCGGGCGTTGTTCTCGAGGAGGAACCCCCGGGCCAGCGCCCGGTGCGAGGCGACGGAATTGTCGCCCTCGATGCCGGTCTCGATCATGAACCGGACATAGCCCTCCTTCGTCTCCTGGCCCTCCGGCCACCGGTCGATATTGCCGGCCATGATGCGGCCGGAACGGTCGACGAGCAGGTAGATGGAGGCACGGTCCGGCCGGGCTGCCGCACGCTGGGCGATCGTGTTGCGCAGGCCGCCCAGGCCACGCAGACGGTACTGGTCCACGAAGCCCGTGATCTCGGCCGTGATCGTCTCCTCGGTCTGCCGCTCCATGTAGGCGACCGAGGCGACATAGATGAATCCGAACAGCACGGCCGCCGAGACGCAGAACAGCGCCATGTAGACGAGCGTGAGCCGGAATGTGGAGGTTCTAAGAAGCTTTGTCGGCAACACGGAGCGAATACCCGGCCCCGCGGACCGTGTGGATCATCGGATAGGAGAAGCCACGGTCGATCTTGTGCCGGAGCCGGCTGATATGGACGTCGATGACGTTGGTCTGCGGATCGAACCGGTAGTCCCAGACCTTCTCCAGCAGCATCGTGCGGGTCATGACCTGCCCCGCATGCCGCATCAGCGTCTCGAGCAGCCGGAACTCGCGCGGCTGCAGGTCGATCTCCTTGCCGGCCCGCTCGACCCGCCGCCCCAGCAGGTCCATCATCAAGTCGCCGTAGCGCAGGACGGTCTCGGGCGTGTCGCCCGCGGTCGACCCACGCCGCGCCAGGGTCTCGACCCGGGCAAGCAGTTCGGAAAAGGCGTAAGGTTTTACCAGATAGTCGTCACCGCCAGCACGCAGCCCCTTCACCCGGTCGGTGACCTCGCCCAGCGCCGACAGGAAAAGGACCGGCGTGTGGTTGCCGGTCGCACGCAAGGTCTTGACCAACGACAGACCGTCCAGGCCCGGAAGCATGCGGTCGACGATCAACACATCATAGCCGTTGGCGGCGGCCATGAGCAGGCCGTCCTTGCCGGTATGCGCGACGTCAGCCCCATGGCCGCTCTCCACGAGCCCCTTGGCCATGTACTGAGCGGCGTCCTTGTCGTCCTCGATTACCAGAATACGCATTGCCGCGTTTCGCCCTGAAGAAGCGGCTACGTCCACCGCTCCGGTGAAACTAGCCGAACATGAAGCGGCGCGCGAGGTCGTC
>NZ_DATAGQ010000033.1:0-41361 GCF_036263595.1 Geminicoccus sp.
GCCCGGTCGGCGTCGGCGAGATAGCGCAGGATGGTGGACAGCGAGGTGCGCTGCTTGTCCTGGTCATAGGCGAGGATGCGGATCAGGGGGTGGGGCACGTCCAGCGGGACGTCCGGCGGGTAGAGGCACCAGAACGAGCGCTCCAGCTGCTGGGCGCGCTCGGCGCGCCAAAGGGCGCGGACCATGCGGGCGCAGATCGCGGCCTCCAGGACGCAGGCGGGCTGGAAGCGGTCGTGGATGGCCTCTTCCAGTTGCTCGAAGCTCGCCTTGTCCTCGTTGCCGATGAAGGCGAGCCTGGCGGAGCGCAGGCCGAAGGTGCGGGCGTTCTGGGACGAGCGGGCCTTGCCCTCGGGTGTGGTGGGGCCGGTGGAGCGGCGGCCGTTGGTGCGGGACGCTTCGGCCTGGGCTGGGGTGGGGGAGCGGGGCATGGTGGGGCATCCGGCAAAGGACGATGATCCTGCCACAGGAATACTTGGGATCATGGTCCTTGACAACCGTCATGCGTGCATTAGGAGGTTGGGCATCAACCCATGCGTGATGAGGATCATGCCAAGATGCCCTGCCAGGTCAGCAAGCTGAGCCATGCCTTCTGCGTGCAAGGCGGCAACGAGTGGGCCATGTGGGCCTATGGCGACAACTGCCCGGTGGAGGAGATGCTGATGCCGGGGTTCTTCAGCCCGGCGCATACGCTGCTGCGGGTGGGCGACCTGCTGCTGATGGGCAGCGTGCCGTTGCCGAAGCGCTCGGAGGAGCAGTGCCGGTCGGATGGCGGGCGGAAGCTCTTGGCGATGGTGACGGGGATCGAGAAGGGGATCGTCAGACTCAGGGTGCTGATCGACCTGGGTGGGCCGAAGGACGCGGACCTGGTGCAGGGCGCGGGGCTGGCGGCGATGGTGCAGGGGATGATGGGGATGGGCGGGACGGTGGCGGGGCGGTAATAGCGGGCTTCACCGGCCGTGAGGCGGTAGCAGTGTGCACGCGCAAGCGACCATCGCTGATATGATCGAGCGTGTACGGGCTAACCCACGCACAATCCGAGTGGTGGCGCTACCGTACCCGCCGAAGCCATCGTGCATGCTTTCGACGAGGTGGGGCTGTCGGGTCGTATTTGGCACAAGGTAGTGGTTGGTCACATCAGGCATCAGGCATCAGGCAGACAGGCGCCGGCCATGCCGCAGCACCGTCTCCGCCACGGTTGCTACCCAGTGCTGCCGGTCCTCATCGCCAAGAACGATGGCGGCCTACGCGCTGTCGCGACCAGTGACGTGGTAGAAGGTGTCAGGAAGCTACAGGCGAAGCGGACAGACCGCGCCTTGTATCTTCCAAAGGTGATTGATTCGGCCACATAGGTGTACGGAGCTAAAAGAGGCCACGCCGAAGTCCGTTGATGTGCCATGCAGATCTGGACCAGTTCTACTCAGACGGACGGCAGAGCTGCGGCGGTTTTGGTCGGAATGAACTCCGTTCCGGACAGCGGAAGGTTGGGAATGCAAGATCTGACCTCGTCCTCGCGGAAGATTTGCCCTCAGGCAGCCTGACTAGCTGGGCGCAGAATGAACAACGATCATCGTCCCTGGGGATGTAAGGTGCTGGAATGCAAGACTTGGCCCTCAGGACCTGACTTCTGAATAAACATCAGCAGTACACTCTTCATGATGTCGGGCGCCAGTCTTTGATATGAATCAATCAAACTGAAGAGGATCCTTGATCCTCCATGATAGGCTGGAGAAGGGCTTGAGTAATACAAATAGGTCTTCCACAGGTCTTGCCGAAAGGCGTTCCTAATCGCACGCTCGGTATTCATCCGATAGAACTTGGGAAAGACATCAACTTCCTTGCGAGCAGGCTGTAACTTTGAGAGTACCGTTCCCTCGGCCCTAGAGGGAAGTAATCTTGTCCCCACTGCGAAGTATCCCCACTTATTCGGTGTTCGCGCGCAAAACCAACCACGCGGCTTAAGAATTCGATGAACCTCTGCGGCAAAGGCAGTGGGATCGGCAATGTGTTCAAGAACCCAATCGCTTAGCACAAGATCAAATTGCCCCTCGTCAAATGGTAATGCTTCGGAGGGATCGAACACGACTGCTTCATCGATCAGTGGGTTCTCCAACACGGCCTTGTCGACGTCAGCTCCAATAAATCGAGCTACATTTCCGCGGACCCGCAAAATTTTTGACCGAAAGTCATCTTCAAGCGCGTCAGCCATCTGTCCTCGGCCTGCTCCGAGATCAAGCACAGTCCAATGTGGCATTAGCAACGCCTGGATTCTCAAATAGAACTCCAGTGTACCATCGTCTCGAGCGAAACCTCCGGCACTTACCTCAGGCCGAACACGCTGTAGAAAAGTCTCGGTCTCACTCGCCATTGTTTCATGTGCTCCCGTAGGTTCTTGTTCGAAAACCAAATCAGAAAGAACCTGTCACGTTACTTTCTACATTCGGATCGGACGACTTTGCAGGCGCGGAGCGCGGCCTTACTGGCTCCGCGGGAGTTCCCTTGTGGAGCCAGCCGGCCCGCGCATCTCGCGTCACTGTGCTTCTAGCTGACACGACGGCGCCACGACCAATCGTTACCCCTGGCATAACTGTTACATCAAGCGCCAACCATGCCTCATCTTCTACAACGATAGGCTGCTCTTTGATCGGAAAAGCCAAATCGTGGTAGTCATGACTACCTGTGCAAAGATAGGATCGCTGCGATATCACCGCGTTTCGACCGACTGAGATCATACCGAGATTATACAGTACGACGTCATCTCCAATCCAGGAATGGTCACCAATTACTAGCTTCCAAGGATATGTGACCCTAACGGATGGCCGAAGAAGTACGTTCCGGCCGACCTTCGCGCCGAACGCGCGAAGCAAAAATCGTCTCCATCCATAGAAAACCTGTGGGCTAGGATGAAAAAGGAATGTCTCTATAAACCACCAGAGTTGAACAACCCAGCTCGGACGCCCGCGGAATCCTCTAGGCAACTTGAAGATCTGGAGATTCTGAACTTCGTTCTGCATTACATAACCTAGTAGATTAGGTTTGATCGGCAGTTTGTCTAACTAGGGTGTAATTTATTTACACAAACACCTTAGTTTATAAGGAACAGAAGCGTCAACACTTACTTATAAACCAGGAGAAGCTTGGCAGAATGCGAGCTAGGGCATTCTGTCAGTCCGAACAACGGGTGACCACTGAAGTCTACACGTTGATCTGCTGCTAGTGCCTGTTCCCTGCCGTGCGTACTGCTACCGCCTCGGTGATGACGCGTAGAAGATCATGTGCAGATGCCTCAACGTTGAATTTTTCAAGGAAACACTGACGGGCTCGGCGGGACATGTGGAGCTTCTCCTGCGCAGGAAGGTCGACAAACCGCCGAATCAGCCGTTCCACGCCCTCCAGATCATCATTTTCAACAAAGCCACTTCCTGAGGCATCAACCTCGCGCCAGGTATTGACTTTGTTGGTCACAAGCACTGGAAGCCCACACGACATTGCCTCGGCTACGACGATGCCGAAATTCTCTTGGTGGGAAGGTAAAACAAAAGCACTAGCCCCCCGAAAGGCCCCCCATTTGGCAGGACCTGTAAGCATGCCCGGCCAATGAACCCGTTCCGCTATTCCTAAACTGGATGCAAGTAGCTGCAGCTCCTTCTTCCATCCTACTTGATCTGGACCCGCGATCACTAGATCTACGTTCGCCATCCCGGCAGCACATGCCGCAAACGCACGAACTAGTAAATCACACCCCTTCTTTGGATGGATGCGGCTTAAGAAGAGCAGATAACTTCGCCCGCCGAGATTAGGCAGAAGAGCATGGATCGCACCGCGCTGTAGATCCTCGTCGGTGGGAACGTCAGCAGTGCCATATGCTATCGTCCTCCCGTTATACTGATATCCCCAGAAGGACCCTCGCGCTCTCCGTTGCTCTTCTTCAGTAGTAAACAGCACGGCCTCGGCATCCCGCAGAACGCGACCTTCACACGCGAGCCAAAACGCTTGCTTTACCCACCTTTTGAGAGGGTATGCCCTGTTAAACCACGGGTCCAACATCCCGTGAGTGAATACGAAATAGGGCGTCCGAGCCCCGGCGAGTCCTAGCCATGAACCGACAGAAGCAAAATTCCACAGCCCGTGCACGATTACAGCATCAAACTTAGCTGCCTCCACCCTAAGCCACCTTACAAGTGCCGGGGAAAAACGATACAGGCGCGTCCCAGGCCCTAGCGGATGAACACGGAATGGCTGGTTCTCAACCCAAGGGACGCCAGGCCTGTCGAGAGAAGCTATTTGCGTCTCATGTCCAAGATCCCGAAGGACCACGGAACTCCTAAGCATCCCTTCAACCGGACCACCTTCCGCAGGGTCTAGACTTCGTATTACCCGGAGAATGCGCATCAGGACCTGAACCCCACAGAAGGCTGCACTTGAGACTCACTCGTCGAGCAGACTTAAGTCGACGTCGAGAACCGTTTCGCCAGCTTTCAAAAATATCCTTCCACCTCCGAGCCGCGCGAAGCCTGAGTCCAAATAGAACGAACTCTGATCCAAAGAAATCGGAACTCCATCTGCTGAAACATCTGGAACAAACTCGACCCACCCATCGAACAACTCTACAAGCTTATAGCGCGTTTCTATCTTCGCACCCGTCGTAGCATCGAAAGAAGCAGTGCTAGTTTCTGGATCATAATTCAACCGACGAAGATCTAGTTGATCGCAATACCTAGCAAAATCTTCTTCTAGAGACATTTTCTGTACCTCAAAATAAAGCATAGCGCGGGCCGCGTGGATCTGAACGATCCTAAAATCGTCATCTGACATTGACCAGTCTCCCGATGTCAATGCATCGTCAGGTCCTAGCACCCTAACTCCAACAAATGAGGTTCCCTCCCGCAAACATGCAGTGCCGCCCCGAACAACTGCTTCGTCTACCGACCTCGGAAAACGGCATTTGACGAGCTTTAATAGTTTCGAAGCGTTATGGCTGCGCCTAGCAAAGAAGACATTACTTTTAGGATATCTCCAAGGATCACGATCGGGTATCTCAATCAACATAATCGCCTGATTGGCGACCTGAAAGGTTTCTTGGAACGGTGAGGATCTATCGAAACCCCACAGTCCACTCTCATAGTTCGAGTTCCAATACGGCGAATAGCATTCTACCGAGTTATATTCATCAGATGTACGATAAAATATCCCGAACGTCTGATTATGAAGATTGTAGCCGGTAGGATCAAATTTGCCAGCGCCGCTGCCGATTGCATACCCCTTCGTGACATGCATTCGCCCAAAGAGCTCAGTGAATGTGGACTCACCCCACACAGAGAATGCAGGAATTGATTTCGACACTTCATAGTCATTCTCAGGATAATGAGCAAGCGAAAGTACTGAATGGGGAGGAATCCAAGTCGAAAGCATGACTGGTATCAAATGTGAATGGACTGCCGGCATACTTTGTCCACGTCTCGGTAAACCAAAGTAATACCACAAAACTGCATTGCTTGCGGTTAGGCTGGAGCCATTCATTTGTTCTTCGCGGATTCTGGTGATAGGAGGAAGAATTGTTCCTTCGAACGAGGTGACTTTAAGGCCAATCAACCATGCTATAGCGGAGGCCTGAGTGATGCGCCTTAAGGAACGATCTATAGCAAAATCAATCAAGTTTAACATAGGGTTAAAGTTGAGCATTATGTAACTGGGGGAGAACATTTCGTAGCTCCCTCGCTCCGCGAAGGAACGGTACATTTGCTTAAGACGATCACCCACCAGATTCATGACTTCTTCGGAACTAAAGGTCGAGCCCGACTCGCTATCGTGCCATTCCATATCGGAGAACTTCTGTGCCAGTAGATACAGAGAAGTTCCCTGCATTGCTGCGTGATTGACCGTACCATGCCCAAAGAGCCTGCGGGGTACCGAAAGCCCCTTTTTGAGATTTCTGACGTGCCGTTCATCCAGGCAGTGGGGGAACTGGTAAACGTAACGAACCAAGGGCGGCAGGGCGAAAAACTCCACCGTGTCAAAGCCCTCGGTCCCCTGTCGCCCTGGATCAAGAAGATGCGACATGTAGTCCGGATAGGCCCGTGGTCCGCAGCCATGTAGCGCCGTGTACTTCAGTATCTCGTATGGAGTGACGCGATCGTCAGGGCTATCGACAGCAGGCGCTGCACCGTCGGCGGCGAGACGCTGACGGCGTTCTGTTAGCGCTCGTACTTCAGATTTGTCCCGATCTGCGGGATCTAGTTCAAGGAGATAAGTCATAACGGGCTGTCGTGGCTCGGAGGTTATGGCCATAGCATTAGCTGAACCTGCTAGTCCACAGACAAATAAGGAGGTGCAGACAAAGATTATTATGGGCCTTCGCATTAGACCTGTCTCACATGACGCGGCTGAAACGCAAGTAACAGCATGAACAGAACGGAACCAAGGAACCCGATATTAAAATTGTCCGGTTCGCTAAATTGCATCAGCAAGCTAGCAGCCGCCAGACAGCCCGCCAACGAACCTAGATTATCGTGATGTAGAACCGATTTGCGGATTACATAAACGATCTTTGTTGCAACAGCCGAAACTACCACGAGCCCCATGGGAAGCCCGAAGTCTACAAAATACGTCAGAAAGCCATTGTGTATGACGTAGTCCTGGTAGCGGACACTTCTGAATCCTGCTCCGAAAGCTACGAACTCAGGGAGGCGATCGAAGAACGAGGACCAGACCTCCGTCCGACCGGTGAAGCCGGAAGTCACACCGCGTACAGAGGAAGTAAGCTCAAGAGCATCTGTGAACCAAGTAATGATGTAAGTTGAGTAGCCGCTGAAGAGCACGATCAAGATGCCGATAGCAACCACGCCAGACACAAGAACAGCGGACAGAACGGCTACTCGTCGCTGTCGTGCATTGGTAACAGCAACCATGAAGTATAGGAGGAGAAAGAACACCTCACCGACCAAGATTGTTCTTGTAGAGACGATGAATGAAGCGATAGTGCAACCTAACAGGCCGATTCGCGAAATGCGACGAAGACTCAGTGAGTGAAGTGCAAAAGCAACCCAGGCGAACCGAGCGAAGAAGTTAGGATGTATCCCACCGACCCATCGGTTTTCTGGTAGCCCATTGAGAAGGAGCGCGCCGATCAGGCATCCTGCGACCACGTACGAAACGAGTGCCAGCCCCTTCAGTATCTTTGCCCGTGGCAGGTACCAAGCACATACGAACCCCAAATACACGAACATAGTCAGAACAAGCTGGGCCAGTTGCATTGGGGCGGTCGGAACACTGATGTAGATAAAAAGCCAAGCGACTGAATAGAGAATGATACCTATCACAAAGAGGAATTCGCCATAGGCTTGTCCAAAGAGGCGCGATGATCGACTTGCTATTGTCCCAACGCTGCCAAGAAGCAGAGCGACAGTCCCAGCAAGGGTATAGATCATAGAGATCCGCTCACTGCCGCCAAACACAATCGAGCCTAGCTCGGCATCATATTCAGCAGGAGTGATTGCCGACGGCCATATAATCGCAATACTGTATATTGCTAGCATCAAGCTGAAAGTAACAGCGGGCCAGTTGACCCCACGCGCTGAGCCGACGTGACCGTCAGTTTGGTCCGGGCGGCTAGTACTGATGCCGCAGTTAGCTTGTGGGCCGTGCTTATGCCAGGTCGTCGTAGCTCTCAAGACAGGTTTTCCCAGACGTTTGCTACCAGCTCTGCCAGATCGTTAAAGACGCAGCGCAGTTATTGCTTTGATGTGCTAGAATCCAAGGTAGTCAGATGAGGTTGCGTAACGGGCTTAAGGTAATACTCGCCGAAGTCTGTGTTAGTCGCTCATCCCCTTCTCCCTGACAAAAAATGAAAGAGTGCGGTCAAGCTTCTTAACTGCTGCAGCTGGACATCCACTGTAAAGCCAACCGGGCTCTTGGTGAGCTTTATGTAGAACGGATCCTGCAGCGAGAACACTGTAGTCGGGGAGTCGCGAGCCTTTTAGCAGAATGGCCCCGGTCCCAATAAAGCAGTATCTACCGATCGTTATCGGAGCGGCAGACTGATTGGAGGTACGAAGGTCAATACTGTGGGTAAGTAACTGATGCCACCATCCAGCAACTAAGCTGAATTCCCCGATTGTTATACTATCAGTGCAATCGATTAGGTTTCGATTTAGAACTGCTGCGTGAGCGTTGATGATGAGTGACGGAGACCGCCCCGGCTGGCTGCTGAAGTAGTCTGCCCGCGTCTTTGGGAAACCTGTAACCCAATTCAGGCTGCCAAGCCTCGCATGAGATCCGAGTCGAAGTTCCTCTAATCCCTTCACGATGGTCAGATGCCCAATGTAGCTATGGGGTCCCATCTGTAGCCGTTCTGGCAGAACCAGCGAGAAGCCGATCTTGGCCGTGGGATGAAGACGGTAATGAAAAGCAAACTCCAGCAACATCCGCCGGAGGCTCCATGGTAGCAGGAGAGCGAACACGCCGATAAGGACCCTCACCGTGCCACCATCCTTGTGCAGTCGGAACCTCGGGTCAGCCGCAATGATGCAATCGCTGCTGCAGCGGCGTGCCCCAACACGTCGCCGATCATGATGCCAAGCAGGCCTAGGTGCCCAATGAACATATAGCTTGAGATCATCGTTATCGCAGCGGAGGCTAGTGCGCTGGCAGCAGCTGTCTTGTAGGCCCCAACTGCGAGGAGACCCTGCGTAAGGGTCAGAGGGATAGCGCTAGAGAAGACGATTAGAGAGAAGATGGTAAGGACGACGGCACTTTGTTGTAAATCCCCCTCGAAATAGAAAATCGCGACAGCGCCAGAAGCCGCTAAGCACAAAGAACTAGCCGCGGCAAATAAAAGTCCAGTTCGTTGTGTGATTAATACTTCACGAAGGGGATTGAGCGTTCCGCGCAGACGCCGCATCAGATCTGGAAACTCAGCTCTGCGAATGAACGCAAGGATCTGCGCAAGTGCGATTATGACCTGCTTTACATAGATAAACTGGCCAGTAGCTACCGGCCCAAGGAAGGCGCTCGCCAGTAAAAGCTGCAAACGGTACGTGGCTTGACCCGGAAGAGTGGTCACCAGAACTGCTATACCTTCACGAAACGCACGCCCTATGCCTGCCGTCGTTGGCCTTACGAACTGGATGCGGCAGGCAGCAAGATTGACCGCCAGTAACTGAGCCAACGTTGCTGCGCAGTATCCAGCTAGAAGACCAAATCCGAGTATGTACGGCGCCTGATCTGAAGGCTCGTCCGTGGCTAGCAGCAGCGCGATAGCAGAGGAGAGGTATGCCACAGCCACACTTGCGCCACTAAGGCCGCTAAGACGGAGACCGTCCAGTAGGCCAGCGAAATTAAATGACCAAATAATGAGAGTTGGTGGAAGGAACATTAGATAGGATCTTGTAAACGCGTTTCCGAACTGCAGAGCGTATGTACAGGATACAACAGATAGCGCTAATGCCACACACAGTCGAAGAACGGTTGTCTCCCAATAGACCTGCCAAATACGGCGGTTGTTGTGTTTGTCTCGTGAGACGTTTGCAGCAACTCGAGCAAGTGTCACCAGCGAGCCTGACTCCACAACAATCAAAGCGAAGAGAGCGAGAGAGAACGTGACTCCGAACGCAGCAAGTAGATCAATCTTGTTTGAGATAATGAGCCACGTCTGGGCAAGAAAGATTGACCCTTGACCGAGTACAAAGCTGATAACCAGAATGGTCGCATTGAACTTACTGCTTCGCCCCATGCGTGATACTAGTACATTTGTGGGACTGAAAGCCGCAGTATTCGTCAGTGATGTCGGAGGCAGGGGCATGTAGCTCTTTATGCTTTCGAATAAATATCAGCTGCATTAAGAATATCCTGACAGCGTGAAGCCATGGTGTGGTCGCGAACGTTCCGTTTGCCTGAGCCAAAAGGTAAAGCGTTGCGAGGCATTGATTTACATACTGTCCTTGTGTGACCGCTACCTTTAATAATGCGACGGTGACAACCCCTTTGGCGACTAGCACTGTTGTCGAAGTAGTTCATGTGTCGTTGGGTCTGTCTGACGTTACCTAATAAATTCATGTTGCGCCTCCACCAGCTAGAGCATGTGCGTCAACGTTCTAAGTGCGTTTGATCAAACGGAACAATCTTTGTTTCCAAGAGATGTTTGGGTATCCGTCGCGGAGCTTATGTGCTCATCCGGGAGATCTGCAGCTGACAAGCGGTAGAATGTTGGTGTGTCGCGCCTTGTTGCTCAGTTGGAGGGGGCGCTAGACTGTGGGTAAACATTAGCTTGGACAGAACAATTGCTGCCTGCATCCGCTTCCCGTGATTGGTATAGTAATCTACGAATAGCTTTCGCCATAGAGTGGGTGTCCTCAGGCGGAACGACTTGATGTCTCCCGACAGCAGTTGCAACCTCACAGTCCTCTTCAGCCTGTGCTACAACTGGCTTGCCGGTTGCCAGTATTGGACCGAGTTTACTTGGCATTACAAAGTGTGTAACGCCATGTTTTTGTGGCAGCACATGACAGTCGGCCATTGTGAGTAGTTGGATGAACCGAGCTTCGGGCTGTGGGTCTAGCAGCATGACGTTGTGATGCTCCTGGTGTCTCGCCTCGATGCGAGATCTAGCGGGACCGGCGCCGCACAAGATGAAGCGGACGCGTCTCTCATTCTCAAGTAAACGTGCTACGTCGAGGAGACTTTCAACACCTTGCTTCTCGCCCATCGCGCCTGAATACAGGACGATGAAGGCGTCTAGTGCAAGGCCTAGTTCAGCTCGGAGGTCAGAACTATCGACGGCTTTGTATTTTTCTACCTGAATCCAGTTTGGAAAGATTGCGATACAGCGTTCGTCGCGCCCGAAGGATGACAATGCCTTCCGCATGCGATTGCTGAGAGTTGTCACTCGGTCGAATCTGCTAAGGGTCCATCTGTAGAGGGATGCGGCCAAGCGGGCGGTCCTACCATGGCCAATTAAGCCGACGTTAAGCGCTGCGCCGAGCTCAAGGTCCTGAACATGAAGCCAAGCCTCGGCACCAGCGAGACGCGCTGCAAGAAGACCCGCCGGCGCGGCAAGCGAGGTCGGCTCTACCACGAACAGTGTCTCTGGCCGGTGGCGCAGGGCTGCATACAGAACG
Organism: Geminicoccus sp.; assembly: GCF_036263595.1. Lineage (NCBI taxonomy): Bacteria > Pseudomonadati > Pseudomonadota > Alphaproteobacteria > Geminicoccales > Geminicoccaceae > Geminicoccus > Geminicoccus sp. Next base: position 11,112 of record NZ_DATAGQ010000033.1, read on the forward strand.
GCAGGTGCGCTGGAGAGGGTGAAGGATAAAAGGTGGAGGATGCGGGTTTTTGCGGTCGGCTGGTTGGGAACCCAGATTGGACAGCGGATGATGCGGACTCCCTTCCACAATTCGGTCGACCAGCGCCAGTTCGGGCGGGCCGGATCCAGCTTCCAGTGAGGGTAATAGGGATAAGCTGTTACCACCGTCACATCATGGCCACGAGCGGCAAGGCGTGCCGCCATTTCGCCCGTGTACTTGCCGATGCCGGTCAATTCGGGTGCCATGTTGATGCCGTAAATCAGCCACCGGCCGGACGACTTGGCGGCAGCTCGTGCTTCCACACTAGACAAGACGGCATCGATGGTAGGCACGGTGTTCGAAACCGCGTTCATTCACCCTCATTCTTCGATGACTTGAGGCAGACACGCCGCGCCGTGGCGGCGGCCGGCGTTCAGTAGGCCTTGGTGTCTCGCGTAACCAAGCCAACGGTGCGGAGCATGATCCAAAGATCAAACCCCAACGACCACCGCTCGATATACTCCAGATCGTACCTGATCCGCTGCTCCATCTGGTGGAGATCCTTGATCTCCCCCCGTGCGCCGTTCACCTGGGCCCAGCCGGTGATGCCGGGCTTCACCCGGTGCCGCGCCAGGTACTCGTTCACGACCGCGCCGTAGTGGTCGTCATGGGCCACCGCATGGGGCCGTGGGCCGACGAGGCTCATGTCGCCCAGGACGACGTTGATGAGCTGGGGGAGCTCGTCCAGGGAGGACTTGCGCAGGAAGCGGCCGAGCGGGGTGATGCGGGGGTCGTCCTTGGTGGTGTGGGCGACGAAACCCTGGCCAGGGCGGTCGCAGAGGTCGGTGTACATGGAGCGGAACTTGAAGACGCGGAAGCGCTCGCCGTGGAAGCCCACGCGGTCCTGGCGGAAGAAGACGGGGCCCCTGGAGGACAGCTTCACGGCGATCGCGATCATCGCCAGGAGGGGGGCTACCCCGACGAGGAGGAGGGAGCCGAGGATGCGGTCCTCCAGGGACTTCAGGAGGTATTTGCGCTCGTCCAGCGGGCGTTCCTGCAGGCGCAGGGCGGGGCTGCCGCCGAACCAGGCGACGCCGCGCAAGGGGAGGCCGGCGCCGCCGGCTTCGTCCATGCCGGGGAGGAAGTTGACGGCCACCGGGTGGGTGCGAAGCTTGCCCAGGAGGCCGGCCGTGCGCACGGTGGCGGACCAGGGCAGGGCGAGCACGACCTCCTCGATGCGCGTGGTGCGCAAGAAGCCGTCCAGCCAGGCGGTCTGGTCGCGGCGCAGCGGCTCGTCGAGCGAGACTTCCAGGTAGCCCAGGACATGGACGTCCTGGTCGCCGCCGCGCAGGCGCTCCAGCACGGCCTGGCCGTGGGGACCGTGGCCGATCACCAGGACGCGGCGGAGGAGGAAGCCCACGTCGCGCAGGGCGGCGGCGGCCCGGGCCAAGCCCAAGCGCAGGGCCACCAGCATGGCGGCGGTCATGAGGAACCAGCCGAGCGTCCAGACGCGGGACACGTCGCTGGAGACCTTGGTCAGGAAGAGGACGACCAGGCCCAGCGCCACCGCGCCGGCCCACAAGGCCACGACATAGCGGATCTGGCGGCCGGTGCGGCGGAGCTGGCTCTCCTCGTAGAGGCCGGCCAGGGAGAAGGCGTTGGTGGCGAGCAGGGCCACGCCCAGGATCAGGTAGGTCTCGGTCTCGACGAAGCGGACGACGTCGTGGCGGATGAGCGGGACGATCGAGGCGCCCAGGAAGATGGCCAACAGGTCGCCAAAGCGCAGGACCTGGGTGAGAAGGCTCGGGGAGAGGAGGCGGCGGCCAAGGCGGCGCCGCAGCTTGATGTCCTGCAAAACCCGAAAGCCCTCGGGAACCATTGTATCCATCGCACGTTGAGCCATTGTGTGTTTCCGGACAAGCAGGCCATTGCGCCGAACCACGCCGAAAATCCCGAACACAACAGTATGGCCACGCCCTGTGACGTGAAGGGCGAGGGAACAAGACCTATCGGGGCCACTGGCCACGGACCGGCAAAACAGGCCGATGAACCGTCGCAGCTGCCAGTGGATACCCCATTGCAACTTCCAGTAGTCTACCGGGCGGGCGGCGGATGGCAATATCGCGTCGCAGCAAAAGCCGCGTCGTCAATGTCGCAGGTGTAGAGCTGCTACAGAATGTGCAGCCTGCCCGGAAAATGATGACATTCCGTTCATTGTGACTGTGTGATGACCGGTTCGGGAGACAAGACCAGGGTCAGTCGCCGGCTGGAACAGTTCCAGATTGACCGATAAGCTATTGTAAATTTGCTACCGAGGATTTAGTTGGCCGCCCTGATGAAACCGTGGAGGCTTGAGCGGAACTCGGCGGTGTAGCGGCCGCGGTCGATGGCCTTCGGGGTGATCTCGACCAGACGTGCCTGCGGGATGAGCAGGGCCAGGTCGGCGGCGTGCGCCATGGGATGGATGGCGTCCTGGCCGTGGCCGATCACGAGGGTCGGCATGCTGAGGGTGCCGAGATCGGAGGGCGTGATGCCGGGGCCGTCGGCGGAGATGCGGGTGAGCAGCGCGCTGGTGACGTCCAGGGGCTCGCGCGCGAAGAAGCCGCGCAAGGAGGCCAGGTTGTCCGGGGCGTGGGCGGCGAGGTCGCTGGCGGTGGCGCTGGCTTCGAAGAGGCGGCGGGCCTCGGCCGGGTCGTGCTCGGCCAGGAGGCGGCCTACCAGGGCGTTGGGTGCCATGTTGGCGGGGGCCGAGGCGGTGACCCAGGCGGGGCGGGCCAGGACCAGGGCACGGACGAGGTCCGGGCGGGTGACGGCCAGGCGGCTGGCGATGGCCGCACCCATGGAGATGCCGCCCAGGATGACGGGGCGGCCGACCCGCTCCTCGATGAAGGCGGCGAGGTCGTCGGCGAAGGTGGCGATGGAGAGACGGTCCAGCGGGCCGGGCTCGGAGCGGCCGTGGCCGCGGCATTCCAGGGTCAGGCGGCGGTAGGCGGGGAAGTCTCCCTGGGATCTACCGGCCTCCGGCCTGCTTGAGACGGGCGGGAGCACCTCGGCGACCTGGGGCTCGGCACCGCACAGGCCGTGCTGAAAGACGACGGGCAGGCCTGGACCGCCGTCGTCCCAGCAGTTCAGGGCCAGGCCGTCATGGTCGAAGGTCGTGAAGCTCATGCGGCGAGCCGAGCCTGGAGGAAGGCGGCGACGGCAGGGGCTTCGTGGGCGGCGAGCCCGTGGGTGACCAGCGGGCCGTCGAAGCGGATCCGGCGCAGGCCGGCCAGGTAATGGTCGTAGTCGAGGACGCCGGTGCCGGCGGTGGCGAACGCGCCATCGGGCGTGCGGTCCTTGGCATGCGCCATGGCGATGGCGGGGGCCAGCAGCTCGATGGCCTGGTCGACCAGGCGGTGCTGCTCGGGCAACGGCGCTGTCTCGAACAGGTTGGCCGGGTCCAGGACGATCGCCAGGTGCTGGGAACGGAGCTCGTCCAGGAGGCGGCGGGCCTTGGGCGCGCTGTCGACGACGTTGGCCAGCTCCGGCTCGATGCCCACGGTCAGGCCGAACTCGTCGGCGACCGCGACGGCCGCACGCATGCTGTCCAGGAGGTCGGTCCAGGCGGCAGGCAGGGCGTTGTCCGGGTGGTGGCGCCACTGGTCGTCGGGGTCGCGCGTGCCGGTGCACAGGGTGAGCAGGGGGATGGCCAGCTGGCGGGACGCGTCGGCCAGAACGCGCAGGCGGCGGAGGCCGTCCAGGCGGACCTGCGGGTTGGGGTGGATCATGTTGAAGGTGGCCGACATGGCGCACAAGGCGACGCCGGTGCTGCGGCTGGCCTCGGCGATGGCGGCCACGGTGGCAGCGTCGATCCGGTCGGGCAACGAGGGCAGGCCGCAGCAGGCCATGTTGAACTGGGTGGTGGCGAAGCCCGCGTCCTTCACCTGCTGCAGCACCTGGCGAGGGTCGGTGCCGGGGAAGGTCTTGGCGAAGATGCCGAGCTGCATCAGACGGCTCCGGTCGTGTCGGCGAGGCGAACGGGCTTGCCGGTCTCGACGCTGCGGGCGATGGCGACCATGCCCTGGACGGAGGCCAGGCCGTCGATCACGTCGGCGCCGGTCTGAGGCTTCCCGTGGAGGATCACGTCGGCGAAGCCTTCGAGCTGGCGGCGGTAGAAGTGACCGTCCGCACCCAGCACGCGGCGGGTGGTGGCGTCCTTCTCGTGGAAGATCTCGACGTCGGAGGACTTGTAGTACCAGGGGTTCAAGGTCCTGGCGAAGATCGAGCCGTGCTCGCCATAGATGGTGAAACCCTCGTGCCAGTCGCCGCGGATGGCGACGGTCAGGTCCAGGTGACCGAGCGTGCCGTTGGCGAAGGACACGTCGACGAACCAGCAATAGGCGCCGAAGCGCTCGGACAGGCGGGCACTCACCTCGGTGATCTCGCCGGCGAAGTAGCGGGCGGTGTCGAGCAGGTGGCTGCCATGGGCCAGCATGTAGTAGCGGCGCTTGTCGGCCTTGGGGTCGCCCGAGGGCTTCCTGACGTTCCTGCTGGTGACCATGAGCGGCTGGACGGCGTCGGTCATGGCGTAGCGGTGCGTGCTGTCGCAGTACCAGGCCTTGAGCGCCTGGAGCTCGCCCATCTCGGTGTCGATGAAGGCCTTGGCGGCTTCAAGCCCGGGGTCGAAGCGCTTCATGTGGCCGACCTGGAGGGTCAGGCCGGTTTGCTTCACGAGGTCGGCGAGTTCCCGGGTCTCCTCGATGGTGACGCCCAGCGGCTTTTCGCAGAGGACGTGCTTGCCGGCTTCCAGCGCACGGCGGGCGGCGGGGACGTGGAAGGCGTCGGAGGTGGCAATGATGACGGCTTCCAGCTCGGGGTCGGCCAGCATCCGGTCGTAGTCGTCGTACGAGGTGCGCGGAGCGTAGGTCGCGGCCATGCGCTCGCGCAGGTCGTCGGCGACGTCGCAGATGGCGTAGAGCTCGGCGTTGCGGGCCTTCGTGCAGCTTTCGAAATGGGCGGCCTGGGCGATGGGGCCGCAGCCGAGCACACCCACGCGGAGCAGGCGGTCTTCCTTCTTGGGCATGGTCGGATCCGATCAGGCGGCGCGGGAAAGGGCGGGGGCGGCGTAGATGGCGGTGCCGGTCTGGCGGTCGAACAGGACGGCCTTGCCATAGTCGACGTCGAGGATGCGGGTCTCGCCCTCGCGGACCTGCGCGTCGGCGGGCAGGCGGCCCATGATCTCGACGGTGCCGAGACGCAGGGCCAGGAAGATGTCGGGGCCGGTCGGCTCCAGCACGTCGATGGTGAAGGGCAGGGACTGGACGTCGCGGGCGCGGCCGGTGCCGGGCTCGGCGATCCATTCGGGGCGAAGGCCGAGCGTGACCTTCTGGCCGGGCGTGAGCGCGGACGGATCGGCCGTGGCCGGGATCGGCAGGATGGCGGCGTCGCCCTGCACGCCGTCCAGGCGCAGCGCCGTGCTGTTGCCACGGGCGACGATCTCGCCGTCCAGCAGGTTCATGGCGGGCGAGCCCATGAAGGTCGCGACGAAGCTGTTGGCCGGGCGGTCGTAGATGTCGGCGGGCGTGCCGAACTGCTGGAGGATGCCGTCCTTCATCACCGCGATCCGGGTGGCCATGGTCATGGCCTCGATCTGGTCGTGGGTGACGTAGACGATGGTGGCGCCTAAGCGCGCGTGGAGCTTCTTGATCTCGGTGCGCATCTCGACGCGCAGCTTGGCGTCGAGGTTGGAGAGCGGTTCGTCGAACAGGAAGATCTTGGGCTCGCGCACCAATGCGCGGCCCATGGCGACGCGCTGGCGCTGCCCGCCCGAGAGCTGGGAAGGGCGGCGGTCGAGCAGGTGGCCGATCTTGAGGAGATCGGCCACGCCCGCGATGCGCTTCCTGCGCTCCTCCTTGGGCATGCCGGCCATCTCGAGGGAGAAGCCGATGTTCTCGCCGACCGTCATCGACGGGTAGAGGGCGTAGGACTGGAACACCATGGCGATGTCCCGCTCCTTCGGCTCCAGGTGGTTGACCGCCTTGCCGTCGATCTTGATGGCGCCCGAGGTCGAGGTGTCGAGGCCGGCGATGATGTTGAGCAGGGTGGACTTGCCGCATCCCGAGGGGCCGACCAGGACCAGGAAGTCGCCATGGCCGATGCCGATATGGATGTCCTTCAGGACCTCCACGGTGCCGAAGCGCTTGCCGATATGCTCGATGTCCAGGCTTGCCACGTGCCTTATCCCTTGACCGCGCCAGCCATCAGGCCGCGCAGGAAGAAGCGTCCGAGGAAGAGATAGATCAGGATGGTGGGGGCGGCCGTGATCATCGCCGCGGCCATGTCGACATTGTAGAGCTTCACGCCGGTGGACGTGTTGACGAGGTTGTTCAGCGCCACGGTGATCGGCTGGCTCTGGCCGCCCGCGAACGAGGCACCGAACAGGAAGTCGTTCCAGATGCCGGTGAACTGCCAGATCACCGCGACCACCACGATCGGCCAGGAGACCGGCAGCAGCACGCGGAAGAAGATCTGCCAAAAGCCGGCACCGTCCATGCGCGCGGCCTTCACCAACTCGTCCGGCACCGCCACGTAGAAGTTGCGGAAGAACAGGGTGGTGAAGCAGACGCCGTAGACGACATGGACCAGCACCAGGCCCGCGGTGCTGCCGGCCAGGCCGATCTTGCCCAGCGTGAAGGCCATGGGGATCAGCACGATCTGGAACGGGATGAAGCAGCCGAACATCATGGCACCGAACAGGAGGTCGTCGCCACGGAAGCGCCACTTGGTGAGCACGTAGCCGTTGAGCGCGCCCAGCATCACCGAGATCAGCACGGCCGGTACGACCAGCTTGATCGAGTTGTAGAAATAGCCCTTCAGGCCCGAGCAATCGACGCTGATGCAGGCGCTGCCCCAGGCGGAATACCAGGCGTCCAGCGTCACCGCCATGGGCGGGGCCAGGAGGTTGCCGCCGCGGATCTCGTCCATGGACTTCAAGGAGGTGAAGGCCATGGAGACCAGCGGCATGAGGAACACCGCGGCCATGACGATCAGGATGGCGTAGACGGCGAAGCGGGCGATGTCGAATGCGGCGCCGGAGCGCAGTCGCGGCTCGGCCACGGTGTGCTCAGCCACGGCGCTCATTGCGCAGCTCCGAATAAAGGTAGGGGACGATGATGATCGCAAGCGCGATCAGCATGACCACCGCACTGGCGGCGCCCAGGCCCATCTCGTTGCGGGTGAAGGTGGTCGTGTACATGAAGGTGGAGGGAAGCTCGGTGGCATAGCCCGGCCCGCCCTTGGTCAGCGCCACCACCAGGTCGTAGGACTTGATCGCCAGGTGGGACTCGATGACGAAGGCGGTCAGGAACACCGGGCGCAGGGCCGGGATGATGATGCGTGTATAGATCTTGCGGGTGGGTGCCCCGTCCATGCGGGCGGCACTCAGGATCTCCCCATTGATCCCGCGCAGGCCCGCCAGGAACATCGCCATGACAAAGCCCGTCACCTGCCAGACGCCGGCAATCACCACGGTGTAGATCGCCATGTCGGGCTCGACGAGCCATTTGAAGCTGAAGCTTTCCCAGCCCCAGGACTGCATGACCCGCTCGATGCCCAGGCCCGGGTTGAGCAGCCACTGCCAGATGACGCCAGTCACGATGAAGGACAGCGCCATCGGGTAGAGGAAGACCGTGCGGAACACGGATTCCGCGCGGATCTTCTGGTCGATTAGGATCGCCAGCAAGAGGCCCAGCGCCGTCGCAAGAACGATGTAGAGGCTGGCGAAGATGAAGATGTTCTGGACCGCCACGCTCCAGCGGGGGTTCGAGAACAACCGCTCGTACTGGTCCAGCCCGCTGAAGGCGAAGCGCGGGAACATCTTCGAGCTGGTGAACGACAGGATCACCGAGAACAGCATGAAGCCGTAGACGCCGACCAGCACCATCAGCACGCTGGGTGCCAGCACGAACTTGGGCAGGAGCGACCGCCTGCCCGCGGGATTCTCGGTGGATGCCATCGAAGGCGGCCCGTCTCGTCAAAAAGGCACCAGCCCGGATGCTGGGAGCATCCGGGCTGGCCGGTCAAGTCCGCTTACTGGGCGGCCGCGACTGCGTCGACCAGCGCCTTGGCGGCATCCGCCGAGGACTGGTCGGAGTTGAAGTGGTTGGTCACCACGTCGAAGATCGCACCCTGGATCGCCGGGGGCTGGGCGTGGCCGTGGGCCAGCGAGCCCATCAGCGTGCCCTTTTCCTGGGCAGCCTTGATGTCGGCCATCGACTGCTTGCCGCAGGCGTCGAACTTGTCGCCGGGCACGTCGGTGCGGGCGGGGATCGAGCCCTTGGCCAGGTTGAAGGTCTCCTGGAACGACGGCGACATGGCGGCGGACGCCATGATCAGCTGCGCGGGCTTGCGCTCCTCGCCGACGTCGAACATCGCGAAGAAGTCGGTGTTGAACAGGAACGAGCCTTCGGTGCCCGGTGCGGTCGTGCAGAGGATGTCGACGCCCGGCACCTTGCCGGCCGCGATGATCTCGCCCTTGGCCCAGTCGCCCATGAGCTGCATGGCCGCCTCGCCGTTGATCACCATGGCGGTGGCAAGGTTCCAGTCGCGGCCGGAGAAGTTCGGGTCGACATAGCCGCGGATCTTCCGCATCTGGTCGAACACCTGGACCATGGTGTCCGAGCCCAGCGCTTCCGGATCGGCCTCGATGATGGCCTTCTGGTAGAATTCCGGCCCGCCGATGCCGAGCACGACGTCGTCGAAGATGGTGGTGTCCTGCCAGTTCTGGCCGCCATGGGCGAGCGGCTGGATGCCCTTGGCCTTCAGCGCATCGGCGACCTGGTTGAACTCCTCCCAGGTCTTGGGCGGGGTCAGGCCGTTGTCCTGGAAGATCTTGGCGTTCGACCACAGCCAGTTCGGGCGGTGGATGTTGACCGGCGCGGCGACATAGTGGCCGTCATACTTGGCGAAGGCCTGAAGCGGCTCGGGGATGACGCTGTCCCAGCCTTCCGGCTCCGCGACCTCGGAGAGATCGCCCAGGAAGCCCTCTTCGGCCCAGGCGCGCAGCGACATGCCGAGCAACTGCGCGGCGGTCGGCGGGTTGCCGGAGGTGACGCGGGCACGCAGCGCCGTCATGGCGGCTTCGCCGGCACCACCGGCCACCGGCATGTCCTGCCAGGTGACGCCCTTGCTCTCGAGGTCCTGCTTCAGGACGCCCACCGCCGCGGCCTCGCCGCCGGAAGTCCACCAGTGCATGACCTCGACCGAGCCCTTCGACTGGGCATGGGCAGGCACAACGGCCGCAGCGGACGCCATGACGGCGGCGCAAACCGTGCCGAGCAATAGTTTCTTCATGTGGATCATCTCCCCGAACCAGATGTTCCCGCCCATCGTCCGACCATCAGGCGTGGCATCGGCGGCGGCAACTTGGTTTGTTCTCTGTCCAAACAAAACAGCCATGAACGGCGGCGGGCCGTCAAGGAAAATACGGTCACGAGACCTTCCAGCGTTCGCGGCGCCGGCTGATCAAGTCAAGTGATAGCATTTCCTGATGAAGAAGGCATGCGGCCCCGATGGCCGGCCCGTCCTTCGTGTGCCGCGCCAAGGCCAGGCTCGGCACCTGATAGTCCTCGAAGACATGGCGCCGCAGCGCCTCGTGGACCAGATCGGCCACGAACGGGTAGAGCCTGGCCACCGAACCGCCCAGCACGACATGGCCGGGGTCGATCACGTTCGCCACCGATGCGAGTCCGCGGCCCAGCCAGTAGGCCCAGTGCTCGGCGGCTTCCCAGGCGGCGCGCTGGTTGTCCTGGAGGGCCTGGACGAGGCTGCCGATCGTGGCGCCGCTGCCGCCCGCCTGCCGCCAGCGCTCCAGCACGGCCTCGGCACCGACCAGGTTCTCCCAGCGGCCGGGCGGGTCCAGCCGGTGGATGACGCCCGTCTCGGCCACGACCATGTGGCCGACCTCGCCGGAATAGCCATGGCGGCCGCGGAACAGGCGGCCGCCCGCCACGATGCCGGCACCGATGCCGTAGTCCATGAACAGGCAGAGCAGGTCCTTGGTCTCGTCGGACGGACTGGCATAGATCTCCGCGATGGCGAACGCGTTGGCGTCGTTCTCCGAAAGGACCGGCATCCTATCGCCGAACTCCCCGCGCACCAGCTCGGCGACCGGCACGTTGCGCCACCCGAGGAACGGGCCGGTCAGCAGCACGCCGCGATGATCGTGCAGGCCCGGCACGGTCACGCACAGGCCGCGGATCCGGCTGGCGTCCGGCAGGTCGGCGATCACGGCGCGCACGAGCTGGCAGGCCAGCCGGATCACCTCGTCCGGGCGGTTGCCCTCGATGGCGAAGGTGACGCGGCGGCGGGCGACGATCCTGGCCGACAGGTCCATCCCGACCACGATGACATAGCCGACGCCGATCTCCGCCCCCAGGAAGAAGGCACCCTCCGGCCTGATCGAGATGGCGATCCCCGGACGGCCGGTGCGAACGACCTCGCCACGCTCCGCATCCAGGCGCTCGACCACCAGGCCATCGGCCAGGAGCTGCGAGATCAGGCTGCTCGCGGTGGAGCGGGTCATGTCCAGGGCACGGGCGAGATCGGCCCGGCTCATCGTGCCGTTGTGGTAGAGGACCGAAAGGGCGCGTGCTTCGTTGAGGACCCGGACCGCCTGGGGCGTGGTCACGGCAGCTTGGTTCCCGCAGCAGCAAAGGCCAGCGTCGCGGCACCGGCCAACCCGGCATCGCCACCCAGGGCTGCCGGCACCACCGGCACGGCGCGGAAAGGAGCCATGGCCCGGGCCTGGATTTCCGCGGCGATGCCGCCGGCCATCAGGTCCAGCGCAGAACTGACACCGCCGCCCATGATGACTCGCTCGGGCGAGAACAAATGGAGCAGGGAGACGACGCCGATGCCGAGCCAGCGGGCCTCGCCCGCCAAGATCTCGGTGCCCAGCGGGTCGCCGGCACGGGCGGCCAGCGCCACGTCCTCGGCGGTGACCGGCCGGTCGGTGATGGACTGCATGGAGGAAGCGGCGCCAGCGGCCAGGCGCTCGCGCACGATCCGGCCGAGGGCCGTGCCGGACGCCAGGGCTTCCCAGCAGCCATGGTTGCCGCAGCCGCAGCGCGGCCCGTCGGGCAGCAGCGTCATGTGGCCGACATGGCCGGCCATGCCCATGCGGCCATGCATGATGCGGCCATCCACGATCACACCACCGCCGATCCCGGTGGACACCGTCACGTAGGCCAGGCTCTGGACGCCCCGGCCCGCGCCGAAGCGCCATTCGCCGACGGCGGCGGAGATTGCGTCATTCTCCAGGGTGACGGGCAGGCCGGTCCGCTCGGCCACCAGGTCGCGCAGCGGCACGTTGTTCCAGCCGTCCAGGGTCGGCAGGGTGAACACGGTGCCGGTGAAGGGATCGAGGGGACCGGTGGAGGACAGGCCGATGCCGAGGATGGGCGTGGATCCCGCCGCTGCCCGCACGTCGGCCACGAGCTCGACGATCTGCGCCACGACCTTGTCGGGCCCGCCCCTGGCATCGGTCCTGATCCGCCGGATCTGGCCGAGCCTGCCGTCGGGTCCGGCGAGGGTGGCGCGCAGCGAGGTTCCGCCGAGGTCGACCGCAATGACCTGGGGCGCGGTCATGGCCGCCTCAGAGCCCGCGCGACCAGCGCATGCGCTGGCCCAGGTCCAAAGCGCCGAAGGCGAGCGAGCCCATGACCACGGTGTCGGCACCGGCGGCCCTGAGCTTGGGGACGGTATGCTCGCGGATGCCGCCATCGGCGGCGAGCAGGACCTGATCGCGCCGGCCGACGTCGCGCAGCATCGAGGCTGCCTGCTCCAGCCGGGCGCAGGCGTCGGGGTCGAGATCCTGGCCCTTCACGCCGATGCGGGTGCCCAGCAGGGTCACCATGTCGACAACCGGCAGGAAGGGGGCCAGGGCCGTCAGCTCCGTCTCGACCTTGGCGACCACGCCGGTACGCACGCCCACGGCCTTCATGCGTTCCAGCACGTCCAGGCCCGTCCGGCCGTTCTCCGCATGAACCGAGACCAGGTCGGCACCGGCCTCGGCGAACTGGTCCGCCTGCGACGCCAGCACGTCGTCGGTGGTCATCAGGTGGACGTGGAACGGCGTGTCCGTCAGCTTGCGCAGGCGCGCCACGAGGTCGGGGAAGAACAGCAGGGCCGGCGCGAAGTGACCGTCCGCCACGTCCAGGTGATGGAGGTCGGCATGGCCCTCGGCGCGCTTCACGTCCGCCTCGAGGTTGGCCAGATCGGCGGACCAGAGGGAGAACTCGGCCAGGAGCCGGTTCCTGGGCAGGCCCGCATAGCGTGCCGAACCGATCGTTCCTTGTGCCATCCTGGCCTCCCCAGCGGGCCGGCATGGCCCCGTCTGTTTGTTCGGTTACACTACAAACTCGCCGCCTGTCCAGGTCGATCAGCGGCCGGAAAAGCTGGCGGCGCGCTTGGCCTTGAAGGCAGCAATACCTTCCCGGACGTCGTCGGTTCCGGCAGCGAGCGAACCGGCCAGGCTGTCCAGCGTGCCCGACGCGTCCTCGCCCTCGGCGGCGTTGACGAGCTGCTTGGCGATCCGCAGTGCCAGGGGTGCCCGCTCGGCCATGCCGGCTGCCAGCGCCTGTGCCCGTGCCAGGGACTGGCCGGTCGGCACCAGCTCGTCCACAAGGCCGACGCGCAGCGCTTCGGTGGCGTCGATCGGCTCGGCCGTCAGCACCAGGCGGCGCACGGCCTGAGAACCCGCACGGCGGACGAGGCGCTGGGTCCCGGACCAGCCGGGGATCACGCCGATCCTGGCCTCGGGCAGACCGAACCTGGCATGTGCCTCGGCAATGCGGAGGTCGGCACAGGCGGCCAGTTCCAGCCCGCCGCCCAGCGTAGCACCGTTCAGCGCGGCGATCACCGGCGGGCGCAGCCTTGCCCAGCGATCGAAGATCCGGTTGCCGGCGCGGATCCATCGGTGCCCGAAGGCGTGCGGGTCGAGGCTGCCCCAGTCGGCGATGTCGGCCCCGGCGCAAAACGCCCGCTCGCCCGTGCCGGTCAGGATGACGGCGCGAATGGCGTCCTCCGCATCCAGCTGGTCGGCGATCGTGTGGAGCCGGTCCAGCATGGCGGCGGTGAGCGCGTTCAGCTTGTCCGGCCGGACCAGGGTGACGAGGGCGATGGGGCCGTCGATGGCGAGAGTGATGTCGCCGGTGCTCATGGGGCCGGGCTCCGTCATGGGAGGAGGGTGCGGATGTGGGGAGGCAACCGGTTGAGCGAGCGCTCGATCGCGTCGCGCCAGCTCGGGCCACGTGCACGGGCCTGATCCAGGACGTCCAGCAGGATGTCGATCTGACGTGTCACGGCATGGGCCTCGATCAGGGCTGCCGCTTGCGCCAGGTCCTTCGCCGCCTTCAGCCGGCCCTCTGCCGAGCGGCGAGCGGCGACGATCAGCTTGTGGACGGCATAGCGCTCCGGGGCCGGCACGTTCACGCGGATGCCGGGCCCATGCAGCAGCGTGGTCGGAATCTCCTGGTAGATCAGGAAGTCCAGGAAGCGCAGGGGCTGTCCCTGGGCACCGTTCAGGTCCGGCAGGCGCGTCAGCCGGTCCGCATGCTCCTCAGCACCCTGATGGGGGCTGAGAAACTCGACGCGGAAGCCGCGCTTGTCGACGAAGGCGAAGCTGTCGAGCGGGCTCTTCAGGGACGGTACCGGACGAAAGCTCTTGTCGACCCGCCCGAGCGCCTCGTCGATCGGCGCCGACATGTCCTCGACGGCAATCGCGATCCCGTGGAACTGGGCGATGTCGACGTCCTGCGTAGTCATGTTCGCCGACGGGAGCCGGACGCCCAGGATCGCCGCATAGGCAGGATAGGCTGCCGTTCCGACGAGCACCGCCCGCAGGCGGAACAGGCCGGCTTCGGTCAGGGAGGCCACGATGTCGCCGGTATAGGCATCGACCGACGGCAGGCCGGCGCGCTTGAGCAGGCTGACCAGGCGACGGCGGTCCGCCCGCATCGGTGCAAGCTCGCGGTAGCGTTCGATCCGGGCGTCCAGCTTTTCGTCGGATGGACCCACGTAGCGCGCAACCGGCTTGCCGGCGGCTCGGTCGTAGGAACGGTGATACCAGTAGCGCCGGCCCTTGACCTCGTGCTGGTAGAAGCTGCCGTCCTGCGGCAGGCCCTCGACGAGGCTCGCCTGCGCGGTGCGCTCATCGAGCTCGGCAAACATGGTGACGAGGGCGGGGTCGATCCTATCCATGGCACCAGTTATAGATAGATCTGCAAAACTGTCTATAACTCCTGCTTCCCACGTGCCCTTGTGTATGCGCCGCGCAAGCGGCTTGACCCGAACCGGCGCCAGAAGTAACTCACTGGTTACTTACCGATCAGGGGCTGTCCGATGCAAGCCGTGATGCTTCCCACTGCCGATGGGCGGGCCGAGCCGTTCATGCCGAAGGAAGGCTGCCCCTTCCCGGCGACCGTACAGGGCGGCTTCCCCCGCGTGGCCTATGCGGCGGCGCATGTGGTGGCGGATCCGCGTGCGGCGATCGCTCCGTTCGAAACGGCGGCCGTCGACTGGGAGGCCACGCTGCGCTTTCGTCAGCATCTGTGGGGGCTGGGCTTCAAGATCGCCGAGGCGATGGACACCTCGCAGCGCGGCATGGGGCTGGACTGGAAGCTGGCAGCCGAGCTGATCCGCCGCTCCGTGGCGCTGGCCAAGACCGTGCCGGCAGCGGACCTGGCCTGCGGGGTGGGCACCGACCAGCTGTCGCCCCAGCCGGGCGTGACGCTGGACCAGGTGCGCACGGCCTATCTCGAGCAGCTTGGCGTGGTGGAGCAGGCCAGCGGGCGCGCGATCCTGATGGCGAGCCGAGCGCTGGTGAAGGCGGCGCGTGGGAGGGAGGATTATCTGCGGCTCTATGGCGAGCTGATCGGCCAGGCGACGGACAAGGTCGTCCTCCATTGGCTGGGGCCGATGTTCGACCCGCAACTGGAGGGCTACTGGGGAAGCCACGACCTGGACGAGGCCCAGGACACGCTCCTGGAGCTGATCCATGCCCATGCGGCGCGGATCGACGGCGTGAAGATGTCGCTGCTCGACAAGGAACGCGAAGTCCGCTTTCGCGCGGCCCTGCCGGACGGGGTGAAGTGCTTCACCGGCGACGACTTCAACTATGCCGAGCTGATCGAAGGCGACGCGGCCCGGCACAGCCATGCGCTGCTCGGCATCTTCGACCCGATCGCCAGGCATGCGTCGGCGGCGCTGACTGCCCTTGGCGAGGGTCGCGTCGAGGACTACCGGCGCATTCTCACCCCGACGGTCGCCCTGTCGCGAAGGATCTTCGAGGCGCCGACCCGTTTCTACAAGTCGGGCGTGGTGTTCCTAGCTTGGCTGGACGGGCACCAGGACCATTTCGCGATGGTCGGCGGGCAGCAGGCCGCCCGTTCGGCCATCCACTATGCCGACGTGTTCCGCCTGGCATCCGAGGCGCGCGTGCTGGCCGACCCGGAGATGGCGGCACGGCGCATGCGGACGCTGATGGCAACGTTCGGCGTGAGCTAGGCCGGCTCGACCTTGCCGCCGCTCTCGGCCCAGTCCTTGAACCCGCCCAGGTTACGCACGTCCCGGTAGCCCATGTCCTTCAGCGCCTTGCCGGCCAGTGCCGCGCGACCGCCTGAAGCGCAGTAGAGGATGACCGTCTTGTCGCGGTCGAAGGCCGGGTCGTGGTAGGGCGATTCCGGGTCGGCGCGAAACTCCAGCATCCCTCGTGAGACATGCTTGGCACCGGCGACCTTGCCGCTCGCCTGGACCTCCGGCGCGTCCCGTACGTCGACTACCAGCGCGTTGCCCTTCGCGATAACGGCAGCAGCATCGTCCGGCGTGATCTTCGGCACGGCGGCCTGCGCGCCTGCCAGCATTTCCTTGACCGATGTCGGCATGGTCGTTCTCCCGTGAACTCGTGGATATCAGCACCGTATAGGTGCGCCTGCGGCCGTAGCCGGTCAACACGACCGCCTGTGACGGACGTCACAGGTCATGGATTTCTCCGGCGAGAGGAGCGGCCTGCCGGTCTATCCGTCGCAAGCGTAGCAGCGCAGGAGCGGCGACCGTTCAGGCAGCCCGCGCGATCATCTGAATCGGCGCGATCGTGCCCTGCTGCAGCACCGTCATGACATTGCCCAGCCGTTCGCGCGAGGCGGGTCCGATCAGCGTGTGCAGGCTGAGCGGCTGCGGGCCATGGGCGGCGGCCTGCTCCTGCATCTGGCGCCAGCGCTCGAGCGTGAACGCCCGGCGGTTCGCCTCCTGCTCGACGGTGAAGCCGGCAGCCGTCAGCAGCGTGCGGTAGGTGTCGGGCGTCTCGACGAAGCTCGTGTCCGGCGTCTGGGCCCACGGCATCGGGTAGGGGATCTCGTCGCCGGTCATCCGCATGACGTCGTAGATGCCGAAGCATGCCCCGGACTTGAGGACCCGCCGGACCTCGCCGAACAGCCCGGCCTTGTCGGCGATGTTCATGCCGACATGGATCAGGGTGGCGGCGTCGAAGCTGCCGTCCTGGAACGGCAGGTCGAGGGCGCTGGCCTGCCGGAACCGGACGCGGCCGGACAGTCCGCATCGATGGGTCAGGCTGCTGGCGACCCGCACATACTCCTCGCTGAGGTCGATGCCGGTGACATGCGTCCCGTGCGCGTCGGCGAAGAAACGGGCGGGCCCGCCGATGCCGGCGCCGATGTCGAGCAACTGGAGGTCGGCCGTCAGGTCCATGTCCACGGCTAGTGCGGCGGTCGCCGCCCGCCAACCCAGATGGAACTCGTCCGCCCCGGAAAGATCCGACGGGGCCAGCTTCTCGATGGCCTTGCCGCCGGCCTTCAGGGCGTCGAGGATCGCCTGCTCTAGGTTCCCGTGGCTGTAGTGCCGCGCCACCTCGTGTTCCACGTCCATTGCGATGCTCCCGGCCGTCCATGACGGACACCATCGGCGGAGGATAAGCGATTGAGGGACAAGGCAACAGGTAGTCGGTTCGGACGAGGCCGAAGGCGGGTCAGGCGGCCGGGGAGGTCTGCCCCGCCAGCCGCAGCACGTGGGCGAGCAGCCCCGGAAAGCGGTCCTCCAGTTCCGGCCGCAGTGTCAAAAAGCAGCGCGTGCCGTCCATCCGGCTGGCGATGATCCCTGCCTCGCGCAGCACCTTGAGATGATGGCTGAGGGTGGACTTCACGACCGGCAGCTCGAAGGCGCCGCAACTGCGCGGCTCGCCGTCCGCCAGCGTCGCCACGATCGACAGCCGCACAGGGTCCGACAGCGCCCCCAGCACTTCCGTCAGGCCGATCCCATCGATCGGCGGGTGGTGTGGTTGTTTCATGCCTCCCAGCCTATTATGTTCGTTATTCATCGAAAATCGAATTATCAGATCCGGTTCCGCGCGAACCGATTAGCATCATGGAGTCGTCGATGCCGAGCCTGTTCGACCCGATCACGATCGGTGATCTCAGCCTTCCCAACCGGGTCTTCATGGCGCCGCTCACCCGTTCGCGGTCGAGCGAGGGCCGGGTGCCGAATGCGCTGATGCGCGACTACTATGTGCAGCGGGCCTCCGCCGGCCTGATCCTGACCGAGGCGACCTCGGTCACACCCGCCGGCGTCGGCTACGTGGACACGCCCGGCATCTGGTCCAGCGAGCAGGTCGAGGGGTGGAAGCAGATCACCGCCGCGGTCCATGCCGCAGGCGGCCATATCTTCCTGCAGCTCTGGCATGTCGGCCGGATCTCCGACCCGATCTTCCTGGACGGCCAGCTGCCGGTGGCACCCAGTGCCGTGACTCCCAAGGGCCATGTCAGCCTGGTGCGGCCGCAGCGTCCCTACGTGACCCCGCGCGCGCTTCAGACGGACGAGATCCCCGGCATCATCGAGGCCTATCGCCGGGGTGCCGAGAACGCGCAGGCGGCCGGTTTCGACGGCGTCGAACTCCACGGTGCCAATGGCTATCTGCTCGACCAGTTCCTGCAGGACAGCACCAACCATCGCACCGACCAGTATGGCGGCAGCCGGGAGAACCGCGCGCGGCTGATGCTGGAAGCCACCGATGCCGTCATCTCGGTCTGGGGTGCCGACCGGGTGGGCATGCACCTGGCCCCGCGCGGCGACAGCCACGACATGGGCGACAGCGACTTGGCTGCCACGTTCGGCTATGTCGCGAAGGAACTGGGCCGGCGCGGCCTGGCCTTCATCTGTGCCCGCGAATCGCTGGGCGAGCGGCGTCTCGGGCCAGAGCTGAAGGCGGCGTTCGGCGGCGTCTATGTCGCCAACGAGAATTTCGACCAGGCGGCCGCGGAGGACGTGCTGGCCAAGGGCGAGGCGGATGCGGTGGCCTTCGGCAAGGCCTTCATCGCCAATCCCGACCTGCCCAGGCGCCTTGCCGAGCGGGTGGCCCTCAATGCCTGGGACAGCAGCACGTTCTATGCGGGTGGCGCCAAGGGCTACACCGACTACCCGGCCCTCTGAGACAGCCGTCACGGTGGGCCGATCAGACCGCTCTTCGCCAGGATGGCGGCGATCCGGTCGTGGGTGGCGGCCGTGAAGTGGTGGTCGCAGGGAAATGACAGGGCAGCCAGGTCCGCGCCATCGGCCAACAGCGCCGTCGGCAGCACCAGGCTGTCCAGCCCCAGCCTGTTCGTCCGGCGCGTCCATTCCTCGAACAGGAGCGGGTCGCGATACCAGACCAGGGGCAGGTAGCTGCCGCCATGCTGCTCCACCAGTCGGCGTGTCTGATGGACGGCCCCCAGCAGGTTCGTCCATGCCGATTCCTGCGGCTGCCCGACCTCGCTCTCTTCCGGCTCCTCCGCTCCGTCCGCCCGGGCCTCGGTGGCTGCAGCGGGTGCGCCCGCCATCAGGTTGCGCAGCCTGCGCAGCGCACGCCGGATGGGCACGAGGGCGCGGCGGGTATAGGAATAGAGCTGGAAGCTCGAGAACAGTTCGCGGAACTGCTCGCCCCAGCCGAAGGGCCCGGGCGGGATCAGGCGATAATGGTCGAGATCGTTCCCATCGGGAAAGACCAGGCGGGCGCGGGGCCGCTGGCCCGGTTGCGCCTGGCGCGGGTTGGCCTCGTACACGTCACTGTCGAGGTTGATCAGCTGAACGACCCAGCCGACCTCGTCCATGTCCACGAGATTCTTCAGGACCAGGAACTGCAGGTCGGTGCCGCTGCCGCCCAGGCCATAGTTCAGGACCTCGACCCGGTCGCCCAGCAGCGCCTGCAGGCGCTGGTGGAGCACCAGGTCGTCCTGGACCATGATGGCCTCGATCTGGCTGTCGCCGATGACGATCGCCTTCCTGCCTGTGACCTTCTTTCGCGACGGGCGCAGGCCCTGCGCGTCGAAACTGTAGGGAACGGAGTAGCAGGGCGAAAAGGCTTCCCCTTGATAGTTGGGCTTGTGCCAGAAGCCGAGCGCAGGGTGGTAGGTGACCGGCGAGACGCCAACCCTGAAGGGCGGCAGCCGCAGGAAGCCCTCGAACAGCAGCAGGGCCATGACGACCACCAGTGGGAGGCGCCACAGCCATGCCAGCATGGTGCGCAGCCGCGACCGTCCCGGCATCGGGGCGGGCTCAGAAGTTGAAGTAGAGGAAGGCGGCATCGAGATTGAACAATTGCTGGTGGTGCATGACGAGGAGCGCCCAGACGGCGGCGACGGGGCGTGCGAGTGGCAAGGACAGCCAGCGGACCTTGATCAGGTCCTTCGCTTCGGCGCCATAGAGGCAGAGCGCGTAGGCGGCCAGGATGGCCATGAGCAGGAACGGCTCGAACTCGGCGACACTGCCGGCGGACGGGTCCGTCATGCCCTTGAGCATAAGCCAGGCGCCGTCGAGGGTGGTGGCACGGAAGAAGACCCGGACCACGACCACCGCGAGCATGGTGAGCAGGTGGCCTGCCACCCGTCCCCAAGGCGCCAGGGGATGGGCCTTCAGGTTCATGCCGCCGGTCGATGCACGCCAGGCATGGGCAATCAGCAGGTAGACGCCGTTAAGGCCGCCCCAGATCACGAAGTTCCATGATGCCCCGTGCCAGAGGCCGCCCAGCAGCATGGTGATCATCAGGTTGACGTAGCGGCGGACCTTGCCGTGCCGGTTGCCGCCCAGCGGGATGTAGAGGTAGTTGCGCAGGAAGCTGGACAGCGACATGTGCCAGCGCTGCCAGAAATCGATGATGCTGGTGGACCGGTAGGGATTGTCGAAATTGTCGGGGATTCGGATTCCGAACAACAGGCCGAGGCCGATCGCCATGTCGGAATAGCCGGAGAAGTCGAAGTAGAGCTGGAATGTATAGGCAATGGCGCTCTGCCAGCTCTCGATGAACCCGACGGCCTGCTGGCCGTCCGCCACGTCGAACGCCGGGTCGACATAATAGGACAGCGTGTCGGCGATGCCGATCTTCTTGATCAGCCCGATCAGGAAGATGCCGAACCCGAGGTTGAGGTCGCTCGCAGTCGGGCGGGCGAAGGACCAGCGGTCGAACTGCGGGCCGATCTGCCGGTAGAGGATGATCGGCCCGGCGATCAGATGCGGGAAGAAGGTCACCGACAGCGCGAAGCGCGGCAGGTTCCGCTCCGCCTCGACATCACCGCGCCAGACATCGACCACATAGGCGATCTGCTGGAAGGTGAAGAAGGAAATGCCGAGCGGCAGCAGGATGCCTTCGAGGCGGATCCAGTCGCCGGCCACGAGCGCCGCGTTCTCAGTGACGAACATGCCGTACTTGAAGAAGCCGATCGATGCGAGATCGACCGCGACGGTCAGGGCCAGGATCCATTTCCTGGCTGGCTTCCGGTCGGCGATGAGCAGGCCCATCGACCAGTTGAACAGGACCGAGCCAACCAGCAGAAGCAGGCTGGGCGGGTGCCAGTAGGCATAGAAGACCAGGGACGCGCCCAGGACGAGCCAGATGCGTGCCTTGACCCGCTGATGCGCCGGCGCGTCGAACCTTCCAAGCAGAAGGAAGAATGCTAGCGTGACCGGCAGGAATCCGAGCGTGAATGGAAGTGAGCTAAACAGCAAAGGGAAACTCCCTCTGCGCCATAGCATGAATTGTGTGCAGAATAGCACATATAAATGTTCGCAAAGCACCTTCGAATGTACCGGCCTCAAGGCCGTGTGAATCGATATTATTTTTGCGGGTGCTGAGGGTTCGTGGAAGCTAGAGCTTCGTTATTGGTTGCGTCAAGCTGACGGGTACAGCGGCTGGCGAACGCGACCGACATTTTTTCGCGCCGGTGTCAGTGCACCAGTGAGTGGACCCTTCCGTTCCAAAGGCTGACGCACCCGGAACATGGACGACCGGTAATCTGTCTGCAATATGTCGTTTGGGCATATTGATGATCCGGGCAGCCGGTGTGACCGGTCTGCCGCGCATGTTTCTCGACTGGCCGGTCCGGGCCCGTCCCAAGGAGATCGGCTCCGCTCAGGCGACCGCCTCGCTGAACCATGCCGAAATCTCGGCCGCCGCGCGGTCCGGGTCCTCGCGGTGCGGGAAGTGGCCCAGGCCGTCCAGCGGTGCTACGTCCAGGTCGGCGAACGTCTCGTGCAGCCGGTCGGTCCACTCGACCTCGAGGACCGGGTCGAGCGCGCCCCAGCGCACGCAGGCCGGGACCGTGATCGGGGGCAGGCCCGGCGCTTCGCCCCGCATGGCGGCGAGGCGGGCGGCATTGGCGCTGAGATACCAGTCGAAACCGCCCTGCAGGTTGCCAGGCTTGAGAAAATTGTCGACCCAGGTCTCCAGCACATCGCCGTCGAAGGCGGCCGGATTGCCGGCGGCCCAGTGGCGGAGCATGTGGCCGAGATAGATCCGGCAGGCCTCGCGCGAGGAGCCGATCAGCTCGGCGGCCCAGGGCTTCTGGTGGAAGGATTGGTACCAGATCTCCCTGAGATGCCCAGGCTCGGCCCAGCGGGCGCCGATGCCGGGGTAGGGGCAGTCGAAGAAGAACAGGCTGGTCAGCCGCTCGCGATGCCGCCGGGCGAAGGACTGGGTGACGACGGCGCCGACATCGTGGCTCACGATCCCGACGTGATCGAGGGTCAGATGGTCCAGCAGCGCCAGCAGGTCTGCCGCATGCAGATCAGGGCCGACCTGATCGGACGGTCCCTCATCCGTCTTCGGACTCTCGCCGAAGCCGCGCAGGTCAGGGGCGATCAGGTCGAACCGGTCCGCCAGGCGTTCCATGACCGGCTCCCAGGTGAGCCAGAACTCCGGCCAGCCATGGAGCAGCACGAGCGGCTGGCCCGTGCCGGTTCGGGCGTAGTGCAGCTTCGCCCCGTTCGCCTCGTGCACGCCGTGCCAGATATGGTGAGCCACCGCCGTCCCTCCGATCGCGTGGCCCATGGCGGTCCGGCCATCGGCGCCCGGTCGCGACAGCGACACTATGGCGGCCGGTCATCCCGTTGGCGACAGGGGCCTGGCACCTGATGGGCCGGCGGCGCGGAAGGCCCGCTGGCCCGGTCGTTTCTGCCTGCTCCTGCGCAGGTCCCCGATCACGGCCAGCAGCGCAGTGCCCAAGCCAGTCGCCAGCACCCACCAGGCCGACCTGATGGAGTAGGCGAACTTCAGGTTGGCCGCCAGCACGGCGCCGGCAGGGGCGCCGCGGTACAGGCCATACCAGGCAGCCTCGATCAGGGCGCAGAGCAGTGCGGAAGCGACTGCCAGGACGACGAGGCGCCAGACCACGGGCTCGTAGCGGCGGATCATCAGGCGGTAGCCCATCAGGAACAGGAAGAAGCCGGTCAGCAGGACCGGCTCGGTGACGTCGACCTTCGACTGGATGAAGAAGTGGACCAGGGCCAGCACGGCCAGGACATACACGGACTGATGCAGCTTGGGCCACCACCGTCCCATCCGCCTGACCATCGCATCCGTCGAGGTGACGCCCAGCGCCGTCAGCCCCAGCAGGGCGACGAAGCCGATCGTCAGGTAGAAGCGCAGGATGATCTCGGAAGCCACCTTGCCGAGGTCGAGGTTCTGGTCGGCCACGTAGAGCAGGAGATGGACCAGCGCATAGACCAGTGCTGCGACCCCGATCGTCCGCCGGACCAGCATCAGCCGCGGCCAGTTCAGGATCCGGCGCAGCGGGCTGATGCAGAGCGAGACCAGCAGCAGGCGGACCGCCCAGTTGCCGCTCTGGTGGATCGCCTCCTCGAGCGGCCGGGGCTGGAGCCCCGTGGTCGCCCAGAGCCAGACCACCCAGGCGGCCGGCAGGCAGACCAGCGCCAGGGTGGCGAGCTTGAGGGAGGACAGCTGCCCGGAGCGATCCAGCCAGGGCAGCTTCAGCGTCGGTTGCTTGGCCATGCCGGACAATACGCTACGTCCACCGCCAGGGTTTCAAGAGCTCGCCATCTCGGCGTGCATGATTTCGCCATGCGCCATGCCATGATAATATCAGAAAAAGGGTGTTGATCAGGATCAATGACGCAGGTTGCGCCTGCGCCTAGCTCGACGTGAATGGCGCAGGCAGGACGTGCACGCGGCCGGCGAGGAGACCTCACCGAAGCGGGCAGGACCAGCTTCGTCGGGGACCATACATGACTTGGCCCGTCACCGGCACAGTCTTGCGCGCGGGCGGACAAGGAGAGTGGGGGAACATGTCCGAACAAGCGGCCGCAACGCGCCAGGGCCAGCCACGCGACCCGTGGGCCGACCTTGTCGACTACTGGATCGATCGGTGCGAGCGGGGCGTCCTGTTCGCCGACGTGCTGCGCCAGCGCGGCAACCAGTACCACGAGCACATGGCCGAGCAGGTGCCGCATGTGCTGTCGTTCGAGGCGGCCCTGGTCGCCGACGGCCGCAAGCTGGAGCGCCCCGTCAATTACGGGCTGGTGCGGATCGAGCCGCCTCAAGGGACGGTGATCGACCCGAAGAAGCGCCCGTTCGTGGTGGCCGACCCGCGCGCCGGCCACGGACCCGGGATCGGCGGCTTCAAGGCGGACAGCGAGATCGGCGTGGCGCTGCGCGCCGGCCATCCCTGCTACTTCATCGGCTTCCTGCCGAACCCGATGCCGGGCCAGACCGTCGAAGACGTGATGAAGGCCGAAGCGTCGTTCCTGGAAAAGGTGATCGAGCTTCACCCCGAGGCAGACGGCAAGCCGGCAGTGGTCGGCAACTGCCAGGCGGGCTGGCAGATCATGATGACGGCTGCCATCCGGCCAGACCTGTTCGGGCCGATTATCATCGCCGGCGCACCGCTGTCCTACTGGGCGGGCAGGCGCGGCCAGAACCCGATGCGCTATACGGGCGGGATGCTCGGCGGCAGCTGGCTGACGGCCCTGGCCGGCGATCTCGGGCATGGCATCTTCGACGGCGCCTGGCTGGTCCAGAACTTCGAGAGCCTGAACCCGGCCAATACCTGGTGGGGCAAGTCGTACAACCTGTATGCCAAGATCGATACCGAGGCGCAGCGCTACCTGGGCTTCGAGAAATGGTGGGGCGGCCATGTCCTGCTGAACGCCCAGGAGATGCAGTACATCGCCGACAAGCTGTTCGTCGGCAACAGGCTGGCGACGGCCGAACTGGTCACCAGCGACAATGACCGGATCGACCTGCGCAAGATCCGCTCGCCGATCATCGTGTTCTGCTCGAAGGGCGACAACATCACGCCGCCGCCGCAGGCGCTTGGCTGGATCACCGACCTGTATCGGGACGTGAACGACATCCGGGCGCACGGCCAGACGATCGTCTACTGCGTCCACGAGAGCATCGGCCATCTCGGCATCTTCGTGTCCGGCAGCGTCGCGAAGAAGGAGCATGACGAGTTCGCCTCCAATATCGACTTCATCGACGTGCTGCCGCCCGGCCTCTACGAGGCGGTGCTGACGCCGCGCAGCGAGGCGGGCAGCGACGAGGCCGGGCTGATCGCCGGGGATTATCTGGTCCGGTTCGTCGCGCGCAGCATCGACGACGTGAAGAGCATCGTGGCTCCCGATCCCGAGGACGAGCGCCGCTTTGCGGCGGTCGACCGGATCTCGCAGATCAATCTCGGCCTTTACCGCACGTTCATGCAGCCATGGGTCCAGGCCATGGTCAGCGCGCCGGCCGCCGACTGGATGCGGCAGATGCACCCTCAGCGGCTGAAGTACGAGCTGTTCTCGGACAATAATCCCTGGCTGGCTCTTCTCGAGGACACAGCCGAGCAGATCAGGCAGAACCGGCATCCGGCAGCGCCGGGCAACCCGTTCATCCAG
The DNA here is from genome assembly GCF_036263595.1 of Geminicoccus sp. Lineage (NCBI taxonomy): Bacteria > Pseudomonadati > Pseudomonadota > Alphaproteobacteria > Geminicoccales > Geminicoccaceae > Geminicoccus > Geminicoccus sp. Next base: position 36,309 of record NZ_DATAGQ010000033.1, read on the forward strand.
GCAGAGTGCAAGGTGAGCGAGAACATCGAATCGGCGCTGAACGCGGCGGGGAAGCTGCGCGACAGGCTGGTCGAGGAGAGCTTCCTGGCGATCTACGGCTCGCCGTTCCTGCAGTCCCTGGTCGGGCTGGGCGACAAGGACACGCCGCCCCGGCAGCGGCCGGGGGAAGACCCGGAAGACCGTGCCTTCGTGCAGGCCAGGATCGCGGATCTTCGCGGCCGCATCGCCCAGGGCGGGCCGCGCGAAGCCTGGGTGCGTGCGCTGATCTTCATCCGCCTGCCCGGCGCGGCTGCGGACGAGCGCGCGTTCAATCTGCTGCGGCGGATCCGCGAAGAGCGTGGCGGCAACATGACGGTGAGCCAGTTCAAGGCCTTGGTCCGCGACCAGTTCCTGATGCTGCTGATCGCACAGGACGAGGCGATCGCCGCCTTGCCGACGCTGCTGGCAGGCGTGCCTGCGGAGCAGCGGGACGAAGCGCTGGCCGAGCTGCGGCGGACCATCCTGGCAACCGGGCTGCTCGACGAGGAGGGACAGCGGCGGCTGGCCAGGGTCGAGAGCATCTTCGGCAAGACGATCCCGCGATCCGCCGTTCAGGCCGCCAACGCTTCGAGCGCCGGCCCGGCAGAGGCCACGCCGCTTCGGCCGCGCGCCAGGCGGCGCGCTTCTTGATCTTTGGTCGAGGGAGAGAAGAATGACGAGCATGATGAGCGCGAAGGACCTTCGCCAGATCGCCGACGATATCGAGACGAAACGGATGCAGGAGATCCTGGAGCGGAAGAAGAAGACGGAGCAGCACGAGCGGGAGCTGCATGACAGCTTCATGAAGTTCGAGGAGATCCCGCCGGACGCCCTGGACCGGCTGAAGCGGGCCGTGCGCAACGCGGCCGAGCAGGAGAAGTCGGAGATCCTCGTGCTGCGGTTTCCGTCCGACTTCTGCCTGGACAGCGGCCGTGCCATCAATAATTTCGACGACAATTGGCCGGCGACACTGCAGGGCAAGGCCAAGATCGCCATGGAATTCTACCAGGAGCACCTCAAGCCCCTCGGCTACACCATGCGCGCCGAGATCCTGTCGTTCCCGAACGGTATGCCGGGCGATGTCGGGCTCTATCTCTGCTGGTAACCGGTAGAGGAGGAGAGCGGCCGATGATCGAACCAGGCGCACGGGCGGAGCGGACGCATGAGAAGTACGATGCGCTGATCGAGGTTGCCGCGAAGATCCCGCCGATCCCGTGCGCAGTCGTGCATCCCTGCGATGCGACGTCGCTGGCTGCCGCGGTGGAGGCGGCGGATGCGGGCATCATCTGGCCGACCCTGGTCGGGCCGGAGCGGAAGATCAGGGCGGCCGCCGCGGCATGCCGCCTCGATCTCGGCCGGTTCAGGCTGGTGGATGTCCCGCACAGCCATGCCGCGGCGGCCAAGGGCGTCGAGCTGGTCCGCGACGGCAGCGTGCAACTGCTGATGAAGGGGAGCCTTCACACCGACGAGCTGATGCACGAGGTGGTCGCCAAGGAAGGCGGGATCCGGACCGAGCGGCGGATCAGCCACGTGTTCATCATGGACGTGCCGACCTACCCGGAACCTCTGTTCATCACCGATGCGGCGATCAACATCTTCCCGGACCTGGAGACCAAGGCGGATATCGTCCGCAACGTCATCGACCTTCATCTGGCGCTGGGGCTCGGGACCCCGCGCGTCGCGATCCTCTCGGCGGTCGAGACGGTAAACGGCAAGATACCCAGCACGATCGATGCAGCGGCCTTGTGCAAGATGGCTGACCGCGGACAGATCGTAGGCGGGCTGCTCGACGGTCCGCTGGCGCTGGACAATGCGATCGGTCCCGAGGCCGCGAGGATCAAGGGCATCGGCGGCAGCGTCGCCGGCCGCGCACAGGTCCTGGTCGTGCCGGACCTCGAGGCAGGAAACATGCTGGCCAAGAACCTGTCGTTCCTGGCGGATGCCGACGCGGCGGGGATCGTGCTGGGGGCCAGGGTACCGATCATCCTCAACAGCCGGGCCGACAGCCTGCGCACCCGGATGGCCTCCTGCGCCATCGCCGCGCTCTATGCGAACCATCTGGCACGCGTCCGGCCGGTCGGCGGATGAGGGATACCATCCTGGTCATCAATGCCGGCAGCTCGAGCATCAAGTTCCAGCTGTTCGGCCTGGGATCCGGCGACGCGCTGGACCGGCGCTTCAAGGGCCAGATCGAAGGCATCGGCGGCAGCCGGCCGCGCCTGGAGGTCAAGGACGCCAGCGGCAAGGTCACCTGCGATCAGGTCTACGGGCCAGAGCAGGCTGCGGACGTGAAGGGCGCCCAGGACCTGCTGGGCGGCTGGCTGGTGCAGCAGATCGACGAACTCCCGATCGCGGTCGGCCACCGGGTCGTCCATGGCGGGCCGGACTTCGTCCAGCCGATGCTGGTCGACGACACGCTGCTCGACCGGCTGGAGGCGCTGGTCCCGCTGGCCCCGCTGCACCAGCCGAACAACCTGGCGCCGATCCGCTCCATCCGGGACAGGCGGCCGGAGCTGCCGCAGGTGGCCTGCTTCGATACCGCGTTTCACCGCAGCCATCCGGCGGTGGCGGATCACTTCGCCGTCCCGGAGGAACTCTATCGGGAAGGCGTGCGTCGCTACGGCTTCCACGGGCTCTCCTACGAGTACATCGCAACGCGCCTGCCGGCGGTGGCGCCGGCCATCGCGCGCGGGCGGGTGGTCGTGGCGCATCTGGGCTCGGGCTGCTCGGCCTGTGCGATGGCAGGCGGCCGGAGCATCGACAGCACCATGGGGTTCACGGCCCTGGATGGCCTGCCGATGGGCACGCGCCCCGGCCAGCTGGACGCGGGCGTCGTGCTCTATCTGATGCAGCAGGGGAAGGATGCGCGGGCGATCGAGCATTTCCTCTATCATGAATGCGGGCTGAAGGGGCTCTCAGGGCTCAGCAACGACGTGCGGGACCTGCTGGCCAGCGACGATCCGCGGGCGAAGCTGGCGCTCGACTATTTCGGCTACCGGACGGCCCAGGCGATCGCGGCGCTGGCATCGAGCATGGGCGGCCTGGACGGCATCGTGTTCACGGCGGGCATCGGCGAGCATGCCGCGCCCGTCCGTGCCGACATTTGCCGCCGCTGCCGGTGGATGGGCGTGGATCTCGACGAAGAACGCAAGGCCGACACCCTGCCACGTATCACCACAGAGGCCAGTGCCGTGCCCGTCTTCGTCGTCCCGACCAACGAGGAATGGATGATCGCGCGCCACACCCTCGCCGTCGTCCGGGCGAAGCAGGCGTGAGCCGCCCTCGTTCCAGCGGGCCTGAAGACCGGGAAAGGACGTGCGCATGATCACCAACCCGATCATCAGTCTTCAGGGCCGTCATGGCCTCGTCACCGGCATCGCGAACGACAGCTCGATCGCCTGGGGCTGTGCCAAGGCCTTCCGAGCGCTGGGGGCGGATCTTGCCGTGACCTACCTGAACGAGAAGGCTCGGCCCCATGTCGAGCCGCTGGCCCGCGAGCTCGACGCGGCGATCCTGATGCCGCTGGATGTCCGCGTCGACGGACAGGTCGAGGCCGTGTTCGACCGGATGGCGGCCGAGTGGGGGCAGCTGGATTTCCTCCTGCACTCGATCGCGTTCGCGCCCAAGGACGACCTGCACGGCCGCGTCGTCGACTGTTCGAAGGAAGGCTTCCTCGCGGCGATGGACGTTTCCTGCTGGTCATTCATCCGCATGGCCAAGCTGGCCGAGCCGATGATGAAGAACGGCGGCAGCCTGTTCTGTATGACCTATTACGGCTCGCAGATGGTGGTCGAGAACTACAACCTGATGGGCCCGGTCAAGGCCGCGCTGGAGGCGTCGACCCGCTACCTCGCGGCCGAGCTTGGCCCCAAGGGGATCCGGGTGCATGCGATCTCGCCAGGGCCGCTGAAAACCCGGGCGGCATCGGGGATCGCCGAGTTCGACGAGCTCCTGGACAAGGCGCAGGAGAAGGCGCCGATGCGGTCGCGGGTCTCGATCGAGGATGTCGGGCGCGCCACCGCCTACCTCGCCACCGATGCAGCCCGGCTGATCACAGGCGAGACGCTTTACATCGACGGGGGATACCACATCATCGACTGAGGCCAGGTCGGGCGGCGGATCGAGGGATGGGGGCGGCATGAGGAGTTTGCAGGCCGAGGATGCCGGGCCGGCCGTGGCGACTGCGTCCGGTCCTGCCGCCGCCGTTCCGACCACCGTGACGGTCGAGACGTCACCGTCCGCGGTGCATGCAGCCGACCTGTCGCTGGCACGGGCGGCCGTCGAGACGGTCGTGCGGGTCGGGCTGATGCTGGCCCTGGCCGGCTGGTGTCTGTGGATCACCCGGCCGTTCATCTTCGCGCTGATCTGGGGAATCATCATCGCGGTCGCGATCAACCCGGGCTTCCAGCGGTTGAAGGCGCTCCTGGGCGGCCGTGGCGGCTTGGCGGCCGCGTTGATGGCGTCATCGATCCTGGTCGTGCTGGTCTGGCCGGTGAGCATGCTCACCAGTTCCCTGATTGCCAACCTGAGCGAGCTGGCGATCCGGCTGATGGATGGCAGCCTCCGCCTGCCGCCGCCGCCCGCAGGCGCCGAGCAATGGCCGTTGATCGGGCCGAAGATCGAGCAGCTCTGGACGATGGGGTCGGCTGGCCTCGGCTCGGTCGTGGAGGAGATCCAGCCGCAGTTGCGCGTCGCCGCCGGATGGCTCCTCTCGGTGGTGGCTGACCTGGGCCTGGGCCTGCTCCACTTCGTGGCCGCCATGATCATCGCCGGCATCCTGCTGGCCCACGCCGAGGGAGGCCATCGGCTGGCCTCGGACCTGGCGACCCGGCTGGTGGGCGCGCGCGGCCCGGGACTGGCGGCCTTGGCGGAGCGCACCATCCGCGGCGTCGCCCGCGGCGTCATCGGCACCGCCCTGGTCCAGTCGGCCGCGGCCGGCGTGGGCTTCATGGTGGCCGGCGTGCCATGGGCTGCCTTGCTGGTCCTGCTCTGCTTCCTGCTTTGCCTCGTCCAGATCGGGCCGGCGCCGGTGCTG
>NZ_DATAGQ010000034.1:0-10035 GCF_036263595.1 Geminicoccus sp.
CCAGCAGACCTACAACCGGAGCTGGATCGTCGAGCGGCACGGCTACCGGACACCCGCCCAGGTTCGAGCCGGCCAGCTTGGTCAGATGCACATGGCCGCGTGAGCGCACATCGGTGTCTCATCATTGTGGACCGGTACACCAGACGCCAAGCCTGCCCCAACGGATGAAGGTCTGTGCAGCCATCCACCATGGACCGAACTCTGCTGGCAAGCTCCGCCACTTCGCCCCGTTCTGACAGCGCCAGATGATCGCCTCGATCGTGCGCCGCAGGTCGTGGTGCTGCGTCTTGCGGTGCGGACGGCAGGCCTCGATCAGCGGTTCCAGCACCGCCGACTGCGCATCACTCAGCACACCTGTCATCAGCCATCCCATCTGCTACCTGCCTCGCAGATGGGGAGGAATGATCAGTAGCTAACGGGCCCTAGTCATGGCAATCTTGTCCTGTTCCGCCTGCTCCAGTCCTTGACGGAGCATCGCTCGATCTTTGTCGAGCTGGATAGGGAACATGGATAGGATCCATTCTCGAATGGGCGCGGGATGACATGGGGCATCTCCTTGCCAGAGCGGGGAGATGTGCCCGAGCAGGCGGTCATGCGCCAATGCAGCGGACTTACCTTGACCCAGCAGTGCATAAGCCGCAGCAGCCCAGGCCTGGATGTCGGGAAAGCACTCGGGCGCGCGGTCGACCGCGGCAGCACAATCCCGGTAGCGGCCAGCCAGAAAGCAGATTGATGCCCAATAGCCCCAATAGTATTCAGGAATATAGGGCTGGTACTCGAGGGCCTGAGCACCTAGCTGCACGGCGCGCTCATGATGCCCGCAGAAGCTCAGGACAATAGCTACCGAGATCAAGGCGTCCATGCTGGCTGGGTTCAAAGCGAGCGCCTGCTCTGCTACGCCCGCAGCACTCTCGCAGCGGCCTGCCAACACGTGCGTCCAGGCCAGATGAAGATGATTGCGGCCATCGAAGGGATCGAGCTGAACGGCACGGCGCGCATGATGGGCAGCGCGCACCAGATCGTCGTTGGAACGGTTCTTGCCGGGCTGAAACATCCAGCGAGAATTGAAGATGCCAGCTAGGCTTCCATGCGCACAGGCCAGTTGCGGATCGCGGCTCACCGCCTTCTCGAGCAGCGTGATGGCATGCTCTTCCGCATCCACTCTCCACAGGTTCATCAGCTGTCTGGCCTCCAGCCAATGCTCGAAGGCCGTGCCGGCACTCTGGTCCTGCGGGAGCCGGATCCGGAACATGCGCGCATGATGGATCGTGGCGTTCAGCACCCCCGCCAGGCGAGCCACGAACTCGTTGCGCGCCGATGCCCAGGTGGCCCGTTCGACATCGCGGGAAAATGCCTCGATCACTTCAGAAGTAGAGGTCAGGCGGACCACGACCTGAAAGCTGAGCTTTCGTCTGGGCAGCGTCAGATCAGCGACCTCCACCAAAAAGTCGATGCCGCGCGAGGAAAGTGCGGCAACATCCTGCTCGAGGCCTTCTGGCACCAGCACGACGGTCCAGTCGCGAAATCGGCTGAGACTGGTGATCAGTTCCCGTGCCAGCACTTCGGCCTGCGATCCTCGCGCCAAGAGCTTCCGATCGGCGACGGTGACCGCCAATCGTGGTCGATCTTGGCGCACAAGCTGAGGACCAGCGTGCGGTTCGGCTGCGCGCACCGTTGTCGGCGCTGGTCCCAGTACCTGAGGTTCCGGACCCGATACGGGTCCGGTCGCGCGGACCAAGTCCTGGACGAGCCGCGTCAATTCCTGACGAGGGTTGATGCCATACTCGCGGCGCTGGTTGTCGCGAAAGGCGTCAAAGAAATCGATGGCTTCGGCACGTCGTCCCAGCGCCACCAAGCTCCGCACCCGCAGCGCGACCACGTCTTCGCGATACTCATTGAGCTTCGCTGCAGCATCCGCGATCGCCAGACGATCCTTATCGGATACAGCGCCCCCATCCGCAAGGCTGACGAGGCGGTCGCAAAGCTCTGATGCGTGCAGTTCTCGCTCTACATCAAGCCAGCTATCGAACTCGGGATCGATCTCCGCAAGGTCTGGCGCCAGGGTTGGGCCGGACACCTTGAGCAGACGCAAAGCAGCGGGAACGTCTGCTTCATCGATCATTTGATTGAGCATCAGCAGATCGACCTGCAGCGGCGGCGACCTCACCGCGGCCTGCTCGTCATTGATGGAAAAGAACCTGCCATGACCGTCGCCCATGATCTTGCGGAGGTCGCCCAGGCACTGCCGGAGCGAGGAGCTGGCGCGCTCCTGATCACTCTCGCTCCAGAGCATGGCGGTCAAGCGGGCCCGGCGGATCGGCTTAGGATGGCTGCGGACCAGGACGAGAAGGAGGGCCAGGGTCTTGCGAAGGCGGGGAACAAGCACCGTACCATCAGAAAGCACCAGCCTGGTTGAACCCAGGCATTCGAATCGCGGTCCTTCCGGCAGGACCGGCTGCGCTGCAGCCGGTCCCTGATGGACGATGTTTTCTAATCCCCGCTCGATATCGTGCACTTGGCTGCCCTGATCGCAGCATGATATCCCGCTGCTCTTATCCTGATTTGGCTGGAGTGCAAGCGTGCCATCGACAGCAGCAAGCGCGTCGAGCAGGTAATCGATGCGCACATACCTCATCCCCGCGCCAGCAATCCAAAAGACACTACCCACGCTGCCCGATCAACTCGTCCAGATCGCCGTCGATCATTCTGCCGCTATCACTTTGGCCCTGCTCGAGCCGGAAAGGACTTGGCTGGCCTGGTGCGATGGAGGTGAGCTTGCTCGTGCACCGCTTGGAGGCAGCGGTGCCGGCCTGAAGCCAGAAGACGCTGTTGCGAGGTGCCTGGGCGAACTGGCAGAGATCTGTGCCTTTGCCGGTTACGATCGCGACCACGCACACCTCACGTTGTCGGCCTGTGCGCGCGATCTTGGAGAAGATCCGAACCGGCTGTTCTGTCTCTCGCAAGCGCAACGCTACCAGCGCCAGGAGCTCAACCAGTTCTGGCGCGACTATGACTGGCTGCCGCCGCTCCTGCCACACGATGCGCCTATGGACTGGGTTCATCTGCCTTGCCTGAACAGCGATGCAGAACTGCTGCTGCCGGCAGCATTCTGCCGCCGGCGACCGGCAAACTTCGATGACGACGGCATCCCAGCGATCTTGGACAGCAATGGTTGTGCAGCCAGTGCCTCCTTAGCTGGAGCCAGGGCTCATGCCCTCTTGGAGCTCATCGAGCGCGACGCTACCGCCCGTTGGTGGTACGGTGGCGCACCTGCCTGTCAGGTGGATCCAGAATGTCTTGGTGATCGCCTCGTGCGATGGTCGAAAGCCAAGGCCAGACGTAGGTCCGTCATCTTCCTGCGTCTGGCTGACCTGGCGGATGTTTGCACGATCGTGGCCATCAGCGCGGAGGAAGACGGCACCTGCCTTGCCTTGGGCGCTGCAAGCGCCCTTGATGTTCAGGATGCCTCTGAGCGGGCATGGCTGGAGATGGTGCGAGGAGAGATAGCTTGGGCGGCTCGTCACGGGGCGGTTCTACAAAATGCAGCGTATCCCGCCCGGCATGAAGACCAACGGGCCTTCTGGTGGTCGGAGATGGCGGCGCCCGTGATCCAGCGCCTCAAGAACCGAACCTACCGCAATACGAATGCGCCCACGAACTCGACCGCTGCGGCTTTGCCTGAATCCATGCTCGATGGCCTCCTCCGCGCCCTCAGCACGCGCGAGATATGGGTCTATGAGCAAGAGCTCCAGCAGATTATCCCTGGGCTTGAAGTGACCCGGCTGGTGGCGCCTGGGCTAGTCCACATCAAGCCCAGGCTGGCTCATCCTTCCCTGACGAGCCAAAGCCATGGCAGGCCCTGGAACAGTCTGCCACTCCTGGTCTGACCCGTCCCATGCAAGGCAGGCAGACCGGCTAGGGCAGTCAGCTCCTGGAGCTTGCCCTATCTGCTAAGCCATGTACGGCAGATGGATGGATTGGATGACGGGTGTGCGGACAGCAGGCCTCGATCGATGGCGCGAGCATCGCCCACTGCCCCATCCATCAGAAAACTCCTCATTACCTCTCCCGTCCACTGCACTTCCAACAGACAGGGAGGAAGCAACCAGGAGCTTACCGGCCCTAGAAGACCTTGCCAGCTGCTACGCGCAGCGTCAGGTAGCGCGCCCCGTGAATGCTCGCCAGCATGGTCAGGTTGGTGACAAGGAGGTACATCGGATAGATCCAGCCGTGCTCGGATCCACCGATGGCAAACAAATTGACGACATCCGAGGTCACGGTGACCGTCCAGGGACCGGGAGCTTCCGAATCCGGAAAGCGCCAGACCTTGCGTATGTTCAACATCATGGCTGATCCATCGATCATGAGGAGCGACAGCAGCGTCACGAGCGGCGCCCCGAAGACCACCCATGCCAGCAAGCCCAAGAGGGTGACCGCCAGCGCTACCTGATCGAACAAGGAAAAGAGGCACGGTATGCCAAAGCGCATCGACAACACCGCGCTCACCGTCATTCCAATGGCCAGTACCACCGGAACGCCGGCACTCCAGCCACCGCCCACAGCAAGATGGCTGGCTGCGGCCAAGCTGCCCGCAAGGGCCAGCATCCACCGCGCCAAGGGATCGGGTCGGGTTGCACCGATCCAGATCGTCCGGATATACCATGCCTCCGCAATCGCCGCGATAGCACCGGCGAGAAGACCCGCCAGCTCATGGGAAGTGTCCATGATAGGCCTGCCAATCATGACCCGATCGCGTAAGCATACACGAATTCGGGTGAAATACTTTGGAATGTTAGAGTCGGAAATTGACTGTTTTCTACTCAGTCGCGACAGATCATTCTTGATGCAACTGCCCTGCTGGCCCACGTACCGGTCAGGCGATAGGCCTGGACGGGCTCCATGTTGCGCAATAGTTGCTCTCCCAATGACTCTGCCTGCATCACGATGTGCGGGTCGATCTGGTCGAGCGTTGCCTCGCACAGGTAGATCGCATTCGGTTCGGTCAACGCGGCCAAACGAGCAGCGATATTCACAGGCCGGCCATAGAAGCTGCCGTCGATCAGCAGGACCTGTCCGGCACTGATCCCGATATGAAGCTGCAACAGGTCTCTTGCGGCCATTGCCCGATCGCTATGATCGTGGACCTGCTGGACCGCAAAGGCGCAGCCCAAGGCATCGTCAGCACGGTGAAAGGCGAGCATCGTATTGTCACCACTGCTATCTACCACGGTTCCGCGGTGGGCTCGGGCGAAGGGCTCGAGAATCTGATGGCGCAGTTGCAGAACACGCCGGGCCGTTCCCAGCGCATCGCGATCAATCAGGCGGCTGTATCCGCAAATATCGATCATGACGATCGCGATCGACATCGTTTGAACGGAGAGGTAGTACAGACCTCCGTTGATGCCGCGCACCTCGACCCACTCCAGGAAGTCGACCTGTGCTTGCAGGTCTTCCTGACCGAAAGCTTTGTACATCGGCCTTGCCTTGCTGTTCCCCCGCCAGGGAAGGCCAACGTCCTTGAGGCGTTACCCTCCCAGCCAGCCACGTCACCTAGCGGCAAGGCATCATGACTCTGTGGGCGAACGGCAGCGTGAATTCGGCCGTGATCTTTGCGTGATCTGCCGGAACAGGGCGACGAACACGCTCAGGCCAGGCGCCTCAACCATGGCCAAGGCCATATCTCAGGGAGGACCAATTTTCAGGGGGCAGGCCAAGATGATCTGACTACGCAGCTTTGGCGACACAACCCAGGACTATCTTGACAGAACCCGCGGGTACTTGATCTGTTACCGTGTTCCTACCGGCTGGTGGGACATAGGCGATAGTGGAGGTGGACTAACGCGAGGATCTTGAGGCTTGCATTGAGCTTTCTAAGCCTCATCCCGGAGATGCTTCGGATATTCTATGGACGAAATGAACTTCGAGAACAATCATGGATGCAGGAGAAGCCAGAGATGGTGGAGAAGAGCCTTTCTGAACTTGACTGGGATCACCTGCGGGCCGGTCCTTTTACTGCTTCACCAGCAGATTGGGGAGATCAAGTCTTCTATTTCTTACTGCTCGATCGCTTCTCAGACAATAACGAAGCAGGCTACAAAGACGTCAACGATATAGTGGTTGCAGGCGGCACAACGCCCCTTTTTCAATTATCCGATAATGGTAACGCCGTCCAATCTGCCGCGGATGCAGCACAGTGGCGCGAAGCTGGCGCAAAGTGGGCAGGCGGCACGCTAAATGGCCTCGCCAGCAAACTAGGATATTTAAAGCGCCTTGGCATAAGCGCCATCTGGATCAGTCCTGTCTTCAAGCAGGTCAGCTTCCAACAAACCTACCACGGCTATGGTGTACAGCATTTTCTCGATGTCGACCCTCATTTCGGTACCCGGGATGATCTTCGCAATCTCGTGCAACTCGCTCATCAAAGCGGGATCTACATTGTGCTCGACATCATCATCAACCACGCCGGCAACGTGTTTGATTACTCGTCAGGGGCACCGGATTGGAATGGGCAAATGCATGACGTGCGGGGGTTCAACGATGCTACTGGCAAGCCTGCCTTACCTTTTGGCTCTGTTGATCTCCATCAGCGCCCTGATGCGTTTCCCCATGACGCGATATGGCCTAGCGAACTCCAGCAACCCCCATGTTTCACTCAAAAGGGGCGTATCCGTGACAACGGCTGGGATAATTTTCCAGAAACACTGGAAGGTGATTTTTATGACCTGAAAGACATCCATCTTGGTAAAGGTCCGATCGACGACTTCAGGCCGTCACCCGCACTGCTGGCACTTGTGGAAGCCTACAAGTTTTGGATTGCTTCTGCAGATATAGATGGACTCCGCGTTGATACGGTCAAACACATGGATCTGGGCGCAACTCGGTTCATCGCTGCGGTTCTGCACGAGTTTGCCCAGTCTCTCGGCAAAGAAAATTTTCTGCTACTTGGGGAAATCACAGGGGGCCGCGAGAACGCCTTCAATACACTTGAAGCTACGGGGTTGGATGCAGCCTTGGGCATCGCTGACGAGCCAGGAAAGCTTGAAGGATTGGTTAAGGGCTTTACCAATCCAGAGGAATATTTCGAGATGTTCCGGAACTCGTTTCAAGTCGGAAAACAATCTCACACGTGGTTTCGCAACAAGGTGGTGACTATTCTTGACGATCATGATCAAGTTCGTAAGGGCAACAACAAAGCGCGCTTCTGCGCTGGCAACGCGGAATGGCCCAAGCTCGTCTTCAACGCTCTTGCTCTGAATGTCACCACGTTGGGAATTCCCTGCATCTATTACGGGACCGAGCAATGTTTTGACGGTGAGGGTGGTAACGACCGCTATATACGCGAGGCCATGTTCGGTAGAGCTTTTGGCGCTTTCCGTTCAAAAGATCGCCACTTCTTTGACGAGAACGACCCAGTTTATCGTGAACTTGCCAAGGTCATCCAGATCCGAAAGCAAAAGATCGCGCTTCGGCGAGGGCGGCAATACTTGAGAGAAATCAGTGGCAATGGCGTTGATTTCGGTTTTCCCCGGATCATCGGTGACCGGATGTTGTCTGTTGTGCCATGGTCGCGAATCTTTGACGATCGTGAGGTACTTTTGGCCATCAACACGAACTCTATCCAAGCACAAACAACGTGGGTTGTAGTCGATAGTGATCTTAACGTCGTCGGAAAACAGTTTACTTGCCTATACTCTTCGGACCCAGCTCAGATCGGACAAAAGGTCAATGTTAAAGCTCGCCAGACCGAAAGTAAAACTGTCCAGCTAACGGTCCCGGCCGCAGGCTTTGTGATTTATGAATGATGGGATCTCTCTAGAGCGGTTTCCGTGCGTTCTGGATCGCCGGCTTCCAGCGTTGCCTACCGCGCCCACCGGTGCGTAAGGCTGCCTGTTCGAACACCGGCGCCATACCCAGCAGGTCGTGCCGCTCGCCGTCGGTCAGATACAGCGCCACCGGCCGCCCATGCGCATCGACACGAAGATGCAGCTGGACACCTCCAAAAGCCGCTCGTGCATGTTCGGCAATGGTGGTGGGATGAGGCCGGCCAGGTAGGAGGCGGGCATGGCGGGTCAGGCTGGTTTCTTCGACGTGGAGGAGCGGCTGGCTGGCCTGTCGAAGAAGGGCGATGACCTCGAACGCCTGGCTGCCGTAGTGGACTTCCAGTTGTTCCGGCCAGAACTTGAGGCGGCGGTACCGCGGGCGGATCGATCAAGAGGCGGCAGGCCGCCGTTCGGCCATGTCCTGATGTTCAAGGTGCTGGTCCTGCAGACCCAGAACAACCTGAGCGACGAGCGCACGGAGTTCTATCTGCGCGACCGGCTGACGTGGATCCGCTTTCTTGGCCTCGGCCTGGGTGATCCTGTGCCGGATGCCAACACGATCTGGATGTTCCGCGAAGTGCTGACCAAGGCTGATGCCATCGAGCGGCTGTTGGACCTGTTCGACCGGCAACTGCGCGAGGCCGGCTATCTCGCCATGTCCGGTCAGCTGGTCGATGCCAGCATCGTGGCTGCGCCCAAGCAGCGGAACACGAAGGCGGAGAAGCAGGCGATCAAGGAGGGGCGCGTTCCCGAGGCATGGCAGGCAAGGTCGGCGAAGCTCCGCCAGAAGGACCGGGATGCCCGCTGGACGATCAAGTACACCAAGGCCAAGCCATCGGAGGACGGCCGCAAGCAGGTCGACCTGGCGATCCCTGCCTTCGGCTACCAGAACCACATCAGCACCGACCGGCGGCACCGCCTGATCCGAAAGTGGCTCGTCACTGATGCCGCCGCGCATGAGGGAAGCCGGCTGAGTGACCTGCTCGACCCCGGCAACACCGCGGCCGCCGTCTGGGGCGACAGCGGGTACCGATCGAAGAAGAACGAAGCATTACTGACCCAGCAGATGCTGGTGAGCTGCATCCATCGCAAAAGACCTCCGCACCGGCCCATGCCGATGTGGACAGCCAAGGCCAACGCCAAGAAGTCGGCCATCCGCGCACATATCGAGCACGTGTTCGCCGAGCAGAAGGCCAGGATGGGCCTGTTCGTGCGGACCATCGGCATTGCCAGGGCGACGACCAAGATCGGGCTCGCCAACTTGGTCTACAACATGCACCGGCTGATCTGGCTTGAACGCCAAGCCGTGCCGGGCTGACGGCATTCGAGCGATCTGCAAGGCGGGGACCGAACAGCCCAAGGGCGATCCCGTCCACCCAGATACGGTCGGACGGTTTGAAGAACATAGCTCCGCGGTCCCGGATGTGATTCGCTTCTGCTGACGGCAGGAGGGCAGCGGCGATGAGTGGGTCACCTGGGTTCTTCGACCTGGACGAGTGTTACGCGGAGCCTCAGGTGATCCGCTGGAACGGCTGGCTGCGGTGGTCGACTTCGAGCTGTTCCGGGCGCCGTTGAGCCAAGCCCTGTGCCGCTCGGACGGCAGCAAGGGCGGCCGGCCACCGATCGACCCGGTGCTGATGTTCAAGGTTCTCGTGCTGCAGGCTCTCTGCGGCCTGTCGGACGAGCAGGCAGAATTCCAGATCCGAGACCGGCTTTCATTCATGCGCTTTCTCGGCCTGGGCCTGCCCGACCGGGTGCCGGACTACTCGACGATCTGGCGCTTCCGAGAAGCCCTGGTGACGGTCGGAGCCATGGACAATCTGTTCGTCCGGTTCGACGCAGCCCTGACCGATCGAGGCTACCTGGCGTTAGGCGGCCAGTTGATCGACGCCTCCATCATCGAGGCACCCAGGCAGCGGCTGACGGCCGAGGAAAAGCGCCAGGTCCGTTCTGGCGAGCGGCCGGATTGGCCGGTGGCGAAAGCACGGCACAAGGACATTGACGCGCGTTGGACGGTAAAACGGGGCCGAGTGAAGAAGAAGCCTGGGCCGGCGCTCGAGAGCCGCACACAGATGACCGAAGGCCTGCTGATCCCGGCCTTTGGCTACAAGAGCCACATCAACACCGACCGACGCCATCGGCTGATCCGCCGGTTCCACGTGACCCATGCAGCAGCCCATGAGCTGTCAGCAGACAGCTCATCCGTCTCCTGAAA
>NZ_DATAGQ010000035.1:0-37879 GCF_036263595.1 Geminicoccus sp.
GTGGAGCGTGACATGGGGCGTATCGTCGATCTGGACCGACGGCGGAAGTCGCATCGTCACCAGGTCGATCTCGTAGCCCAGACGGGCCAGCCGGTCGCTGAGCCCGCGTGCGACCTTGCCACCGCCGCCGCCCAGGGGCGGATGCTCGTAGCAGAGCGTGAGAATCCTCTTGGAGGCTCGATTCGCTACCACTCTTCAACCCTTCCCACGTCCCAGGCACGCTATGCGATCCGTAAACGGATAGCTAGTGCATAGACCTCGTAGTGTGGCCGAATGGGTGCGTGACTATTCGATGTCCGGATCATAGCTGTCGTCACCCGTCTTAGTCAGGATCCTTCCTGTGGACTTCAGCGGATGGGTGGTGACGGCACTCCTTGATGGTCCGTGGACTTCGGGTCCGGCAGAACCACACGCTGAGGACGAAGTTCGGGTTGACCCGTCCATTCCAGGATGAGGGTATAGGCGATCGCCAGGAGCGTGGGCCCCAGGAACACGCCGAGCAGACCAAAGGCGAAGGCGCCGCCCAGCACGCCGATCAACACCAAGATGAGCGGTGTTCGCGTGGCGCCGACCTTGTGGATCAGCCAGGGCCGGATGATGTTGTCCGATGAGGAGACCGGAATTGCCCCCCACAGGATCATGAAGATTCCCCAGAAGGTCTCTCCCTGCTGGAACAGCCACAAGGCCGCAGCTACCCAGACCAGCGGCGGACCGATCGGGGTAAGCGAGATGATCGCCGTCAGGATGCCCAGGAAGGTCGCCGCCGGCACGCCCGCAATGAAGAAGCCGATCGAAGCCACCACGCCCTGGATCACGGCGGTGCCGAGCATGCCGTAGACTACGCCCCTCACCGTGCTGCCGGCCACGTCCATCAGGTGACGGGCGCGGTCACCGGCCAGACGTTCCAGCCCATCCTCCGCCCGCTCCGCCAGCGCCTCGCCGTCCCGGTACAGGAAGTACATGATGACGAGGCTGGCCATCAGTTCGAGCAGACCAGTGCCGATTCCGAGGCCGGCGGAGAGGGCGAACTGCGCTGCGCCTTCGAGATAGGGCGTGATGTAGCCGATCAGCTCGGAACCGCCTTCGGCCGCATTGTGCCATTCCTGGACAATCAGCTGGCCGACAATCGGGATGCTTGCGACCCAGCCAGGCGGTTGCGGGATGCCCGCCGCGAACACCTCGCGCAGCCAGCGCATGCCCCACGCCGCCTGATTGCCGACCGATGGCGCCATGGCGGCCAACGGTACCACCAGGATCACCAGCGCGCCCATCACCATGGCAAAGGATGCAAGGCCCGGCGAGAGCTTCGCCTTCTGCCGAAGCCAACGGTAGGCGGGCCAGGTCGTGTACACCAGGATGATTGCCCAAAGCGTCGCCGACAGGAATGGCTGCACGACCACGAAGCAGGCCACCAGCAGGATTGCCAACGCTGCCGTGCCTAGCACCTGCTCGAGGGTGAACTGATTCATCGCGCCCAATCGGCTGCTGTCACGGACGGCGTACTCATCTCCTGCGGGCCGGCTGGTGGCAATGGCATGATGGGCGGCTCGAAGCTCACAGGTTGGCCAGCCGCGCTGTCAAGATCGCCACGCCGAGGGCCTGGATCTCGGGCGCGAGGCAACGATCGTCCTCCAGCTTCGGGCTGATCGCGCGCACCTGTGCGAATGCCTCCTCGAGCCGCGGCGAGGAGCGCAGCGGCCGGCGGAACTCGATGCCCTGGCAGGCGGCCATCGCCTCGATCGCCAGCAGGTTCGCCAGGTTCTCGGCCATGTCGGCGAGGCGACGTGCGGCATAGGTCGCCATGCTGACATGGTCCTCCTGGTTCGCCGAGGTCGGCAGGCTTTCGGTGGAGACCGGCGTCGCCAGGTGCTTGTTCTCCATCTGCAGCGCCGCCGCCGTCACTTGTGCGATCATGAAGCCGGAGTTCAGCCCTGGTGAAGGCGTCAGGAAGGCTGGCAGGAGGGAGAACCCCGGGTCGATCAGCAGCGCGATCCGCCGTTCGGCAATGGCACCGATCTCCGCGAGGGCCAGTGCGATCCGGTCGGCTGCCATGGCGACCGGCTCCGCATGGAAGTTGCCACCCGACAGGATCTCGCCCTCGTCGGGAAACACCAGCGGGTTGTCCGACACGCCGTTGGCTTCCCGCTCCAGGATCCCTGCCGCATCCGACAGGAGGTCCCAGCAGGCGCCCATCACTTGCGGCTGGCAACGCAGGCAGTAGGGGTCCTGTACGCGGTCATCACCAAACCGATGACTCTCGCGGATCTCGCTTCCCCGCAGGAGCAGCGCGAGCTCGCCGGCGACGATGCCCTGGCCTGTCTGGTTGCGCAGCTTCTGGATCCGCGGGTCGAAGGGCGTGTCGGAGCCTTTCGCCGCATCCACGGTGAGCGCACCGGCCACGAGCCCGGTCCGCAGCAGGATCTGCGCCTTCCACCAGCCGACGATCGCGAGAGCGGTCGATACTTGCGTACCATTGAGAAGCGCCAAGCCCTCCTTGGGCCCGAGGACCAAGGGCGTCATCCCGATCTCTGCGAGCGCCGCCGCCGCTGGCAAGACCCGGCCGTGCAACCGGATCTCGCCCATTCCGATCAGGGCGCCGCTCATATGCGCCAATGGTGCCAGATCGCCGGAAGCGCCAACCGAGCCCTTGGCTGGGATCACTGGCAGAGCATCCTCTCTCAACAGGGTGAGGAGGGCGCCGATGGTAGCCGTCTGCACGCCGGAATGCCCATGCGCCAGCGATGCTGCCTTCAGGATCAGTACGAGCCGCACCACCGTGTCGTCGAGTGGTGCCCCCACGCCGCACATGTGGCTCAGTACCAGCCGCTTCTGCAGTTCCTCGACCTGGGCCGGCGAGATGCGCGTATGCGCAAGCTTGCCGAACCCGGTATTGACTCCATAGGTCGCTTGGTCGGCGGCAGCCGCGTCGGCTACCACCTGTGCCGCTGCCCGGATCTTCGGCAGGAAGCTATCCTCCAGGACAAGGTCCAGACCCGGTGTCGCCGCCCACCGCATCAACTCGTCCAGCACGAGCTTGCCTGGAACCAGCACCGGCATCGTCGATCCTCCACCCTTGCGTTCATGGTGCTCTTAGGCTCCCTGTCGCATACGTGCCACCACATCGAATCCGGGCGCGGCCATCGGCGGAGACGGGACATGAGCTTGCCAACCCTAGGCCAGATGCTGCTGGGCACGGAAGGTCTTGCCCTGCTCCGCTTGGCCTTCGGCAACGATCCCGCCGCCCGGGAAGCACGCGTAGCGGAGATCCGCGACCTGCTCGTGCGCTACGACCATGACCTAGCGTCTCCGCTGGCAGCGCCCGAGTATGACCTGGACCAAGGCTATGATCTCTGGTCGGCGACCTATGACCAGCCGCTCCGCCTTTTTCCGGTCGAGGAGCCTACGGTCCACGGAATCCTTGCGTCGCTGTCCGCAGGCACCATGCTCGACGCTGCCTGCGGGACGGGCCGCCACTCGGCGTGGCTGGCAGCACAGGGTCATGACGTCATCGGAATCGATGTTTCGGATTCCATGCTTTCGAAGGCGCGGACCAAGCTGCCGGCCTGCCGCTTCGAGCGAGGCGACTTGGCGGCCCTCCCGCTGATGGACGGAAGCGTGGATGCAGCCTTGTGTGCGCTGGCCCTGGTTCACGTGGCTGACCTGCGTCCGGCGTTCGCCGAACTCGCCCGCGTGGTGCGGCCGGGTGGGCGGATCGTGATCAGCGACGTCCATCCTTTCCTGGTTCAGCTTGGCTGGCAGGCCCAGTTCCGGACCGCGGGCGGCGAGGCCGGCTTCATGCGCCTGAACGCGCACCTGCCGTCCTCCTATGCGGCAGCAGCGCGAAACGCGGGCCTGCATATTATGGATCTTCATGAGCCGTTGCTTGGAGGCGAATCGGCCATGACGATAGCGCGGGACCTCCTGCCGGATGCCAATGCTGCCGCATGGGTGGGCTTGCCGGGTGTCATCGTCTGGGATCTGATGAAGCCGTAGCAAGGTCCCGGTGCTCCCGCGAGCGGACACACCAGCCCGGCTCCTGCCATGGGAGAACCAGTGATGACCCTGACATCAAAGGACTTCTTCGACCTTTCGTCATGGGCCTACACGAGCGGCAAGCAGGGTGTCCTCGACAACGGCAACCTCGCTCCGTTCGCGGTAGCCGCGGACCACTACCAGTCCACCAACGACTACGATGCGTTCCACGAAGGCACCGGCTTCTACGGTGCCGCCTATATCGCCGGTACCGGGGATGATCGACAGGTCTTGATCGGCTTCCAGGGCACCAACCTGCCGATCATCCGCGACTATCCCGCTTTCGCCGTGGCCCAGATACTGGCCGATCTCGACCTGTACTACGGCCGGTTGCCTGCGACCCTTGTCGACGCGCTGACATTCACCCGATCCGTCATCGACACGGCCGAGGCACAGGGCATTTCCCGAGATGACATCTTCCTCACGGGCCATTCACTGGGTGCTGCCCAGGCAGAGTATGTCGCAGCACAGGCCGGCCTGGACGGCGTGACCTTCGGCACGCCCGGGATTTCCACGGACTTCGTGCCGGAAGGGAGCGTCAGCGGCCTCACGAACTATGTCGAGTACGGTGATCCTGTCGGGAACTATGCCTACACGGCGCCGGTGCCGGTCGAGACGTTCTTCCTCCACAGCGACAAGATCCAGCACTATGGAGCGGCCACCTATATCGGGAACGAACTGGATGCGGCGCCGATCGTAGCCGCGGGCCTCGCATTCGAATCGACGGATGACGAGGTGCGCGCGGCAGCGCTGGCCGACATGCTCGCCGCGGCCGAAGAGTTCCACCCGCTGACCGATTACCGCCGGGATCTTCCGTTCGCCGCCGAGTCCGATGTGCCAGACTGGATGGAAAGCTATACGGCGGAGGACATCGAGCGGATCGTTCGCGGCGTGCTGGGCGACGGCAATCCGCTGGTCGATGATGCGTTCTATTACGCGGAGAACCCG
Organism: Geminicoccus sp.; assembly: GCF_036263595.1. Classification (NCBI taxonomy): domain Bacteria; kingdom Pseudomonadati; phylum Pseudomonadota; class Alphaproteobacteria; order Geminicoccales; family Geminicoccaceae; genus Geminicoccus; species Geminicoccus sp. The sequence continues at coordinate 4,981 of NZ_DATAGQ010000035.1, forward strand.
GAGGTCTTCGACGCTCATGAGGACCCGGAGGAGCACTACGCCCGGATCGGCTGGAAGGAAGGGCGCGACCCCAACCCGTTCTTCTCGACCAACGGCTACCTGACGGCCAACCCCGACGTGGCTGCGTCGGGCGCAAATCCGTTGCAGCACTTTGCCGAGACCGGTTGGAAGGAAGGGCGTGACCCGGGGCCGGACTTCGATGTCGAGTTCTATTTCTCGGCTAACCCGGACGTCCGGCAAGCCGGCATTGACCCGCTGACCCACTACCTCCAGACGGGCAAGGCCGAAGACCGCGCCACCTTCTCGGCAATCGGCCATTCGGACGCGGTTCGGGGCGGGTTCGACCCGCAATACTACCTTCTGAGCAACCCGGACCTGGCGAGGGTGGCGCAGCGGGCCGGCGACGATGCCTTCGACTACGCGCGGGATCATTTCAACCGGTTCGGTTGGAGGGAAGGTCGCAATCCCAACGCCTTGTTCGATACCAAGGCCTATCTCGCCACCTATGCCGACATTACGGAGGCCGGGATCAACCCGCTCCAGCATTACCACCGTTTCGGCTGGAAGGAGGGCCGCGACCCGTCCGCCGAGTTCGATACTTCCGCCTATCTGGACACCTACCAGGACATCGCCGCGGGGATCGAGCCGATTCAACATTTTTTCCAATTCGGCCTTTATGAAGGGCGAGCCGCCTTTCTCGACGTACCGGCAGTTGGTGGCAGCGTCGGTTGAACGGCTGCCGTCTCGCACCGAGCACCATCGAACCGTTCGAACGCGAGATTGAACCGGCTCAATCGAGATGAAGCATTCGAGAAGGGGGACATTCGCCACGATATGGCGAAAAAGTTCGATAGTGCGTCGGCGGCTGTCGGTTTACAACATTCGCCATGTAGGGCGCTCAAGCGCAAAGATATTCCGGGGCAGGTGATGGTGCGTGCGGCGGGAAAACGACGCGTTGCGGTTCTTGGCGGTGGCGTCGGGGCGATCACGGCAGCCTACGCGCTTACCGATTCGACCGCCGCTCGCGAGCGCTACAACGTAACGGTCTATCAGATGGGCTGGCGGCTGGGTGGCAAGGGCGCGAGCGGTCGCAATGCAGGTGCGGGACAGCGGATCGAGGAGCACGGCCTGCACGTCTGGGCTGGCTTCTACGAAAACGCGTTCCGCGTCATGCGGGACTGCTATGAGGAGCTGGCGACGCGTGGCCTGCGCAAGCCCGAGGCACCGCTTGCTCGCTGGGACCAAGCCTTCAAGCCATTGAACCGCTTTTACATCTCGGAGAACGTGGGCGACGACTGGCGCCCATGGCTGATTGACTTTGCTGCAACCGAGGAACTGCCAGGTGAAGGCGACCCGCTCTTGCCGACCCCGCTCGAGTTGCTCGGCCTCACGGTCGAATGGCTGCGTGGTCAACTGGAGATCCTCGAGGATCGACTAGGCCATCCTGTGCATGGTCATGACGATGACGAGGACGGCCCGATCCGGGATCTCCTGGGTGATGCCGCCCTGATCAGTGTCCTGCAGGCCGGCTCGTTCGCACGCTTTGCCCTGAACGTCGCCGGCGAGCTGGCCCGGCGGGGTCAGCCAGCCGGGCCCTTGCGCACGGTCGCCGCACGGCTTTTGCGCCGCCTGGCGTCCGAGCTGTCCGAGCAGGTGTTCGAGCAGATCCGCCCGCGGCTGGAGGCCGAGGACGACCTCCGCCGCGCCTATATCATGGTCAATCTTGGCACCGCCGCCGTGCGCGGGATGATTGCCGACGACGTGATTCGCGACGGTTTCGACGTGATCGACCATGTCGAGTGCAGCGCTTGGCTGCGCCTCCACGGCGCCTCGTCCTATGCGGTCGACTCGCCGCTCTTTCGTGGATGCTATGATTACGTGTTCGGCTTTCCCGCTGGCGATTTCAACCGGCGCGGCATGGGAGCCGGAACTGCCATCCGCGGCCTTCTGCGCATGGCCTGGACCTATAAGGGCGCCCTCTTCTACAAGATGCAGGCGGGCATGGGCGACGTGGTGTTCGCCCCATTCTATCAGGTCCTGAAGGACCGCGGCGTCCGCTTCGAGTTCTTCCAGCGCGTGACCGACCTCCACCTGTCTGCTGACAAGAAGCGGATCGAACGCATCGGGCTCTGCCGGCAGGCCGTTCCAAAGGGGGATGAGTACGATCCGCTGGTGGACGTCAACGGACTGCCCTGCTGGCCGTCCGAGCCTGTCTATGAGCGCCTGGTCGACGGCGAGGCGCTGCGCGGACTGGATCTGGAGGCGCCTTGGGAGCCGGTCGGTACGCTGCATGAACTCCGCGATGGAGCCGATTTCGACGAGGTGGTGCTGGGTATATCCATTGGCTCCCTGCCAGAGCTGACAATGGAACTCGCCGCGGCTTCGCCGCCCTGGCAGCGCATGCTCGACAAGGTGCAGACGGTCCAGACCCATGCCCTGCAGCTCTGGCTGACCCAGAGCCCGGCGGATCTGGGCTGGCCGGCGCAGGTAGTACGCTACAACCCGCAGGCCAACGGTGGCCCCTATGGCGAGCCGGTGGTCACCTCGTTCGACGAACCGTTCGATACCTGGGCTGACATGGCCCATCTCCTGCCCCACGAGGCCTGGCCGGAGCCGGCGCCGCGCAGCATCGCCTATTTCTGCAGCCCTCGGCCGGATGAGGCCGCACCGGTCCGCGACGGTACCGCGGCCGCCGCGGCGCTGGGATCCGGGCGCGCCGCAGCCAAAGCCTGGGTCGAGAACGAGCTTCCGCGCCTGTGGCCCGGCCTGCGCGGACCGAACGGCTTTCGCTGGGACCTGCTGCACGACCCACAGAACCGGAGCGGTGCGGAGCGCATGGCGGCGCAGTACGTGCGGGTGAACGTGGCGCCGAGCGAGCGCTACGTGCTCTCGGTCGAGGGTTCGCTGGCTCACCGTCTGCAGGCCGGCCAGTCCGGCTTTGCCAATTTGTACCTTGCCGGCGACTGGACCAGGAACGGCATCAATGCCGGCTGTGTGGAGGCCGCTGTAATGTCCGGGCTTCAGGCGGCCCGCGCCCTGTCGAAGCTGCCGTTCGAGGTGGTGGGCGAAGGCGATGTGCTGGAGAACACCGCGCCGCGCCCGCCGGGCCTCGATGGTCTGGCGGCCTCGGCGGCGCCCTTCCCGTTCTCCGCGGCCTACGCCATGGGGCAACTGGACGGCTGGTTCACCTTCCTGCCACTCCCGGAGGCTGCCGTCGCCAGTCTGCTGCCGCGCGGCCTGAGGCTCGCACGGCAGCACCTGACGCCACGCGGTACCCACCCGGTCACCGTCTTGTTCGCCAAGCAGATGGGGGTCAGGCCGAGCTTCCTGCCGCAGCCACCGAAGATGCTCGACTACCACGAGTTGATCGTGGCCATAGGCTTCGTCGAGCATGCCGACCGCTCGAAAGGTGGCGGCGTGTTCTGCTGGCTGCCTTGCCTTTATCTGGACCGGCTGATCCATATCCTGACCGGGCGGGTGTTCTATGGCTTGCCCAAGCACCGTGCAGCGATCACTCGCACCGATGAGCGGTTCAAGGCGGTTCTAGGCACCAGCATGCTCGTGGACGCAACCTTCGACGCCGATGGTCAAGTCGGGAGCGCTGCCGACTTTCCGACCTTGCGTGGTGCCCGGGAACTGCTCGCCCAGCCCATGGCTGCCAAGAGCTTGCTCGGCCAGTGGCAGTACAGCTTCTTCGACTTCGGACTGGAGCGTGCCACGGTCCAACCCTGTCGTGCCGAGGTCACCGTCGGTGCTGGCCTGGGCCTGCCGGCCGGGCGGTACGCGCAACCGAGCCTTGCCAGGCACAAGCTCGGTACCTTCCGCCTGTGGACCGAGTGGACGCTCACCAATCCGCTCGACAGTGCCCGGATCGCGTCAACGGCTGCAGCCCACGCCAGCTTCGACGCCAAGCCCCGGCCCGGACCACGGCACATGTGATGATAACCGAGCCCTTGGCCATAACGGCAACCGGGACAACAAACTGCCCCGTGTGCGGCTTCGCCAGCCCGGAGGCCATGCGCTTTTGCGGCCAGTGCGGCCAGCCGCTAGCCCCCGACCTGCGCACCGTCCCGTCCGAACGGCGCAATGTCACGGTCGTGTTCATCGACATGGTGGGATCGACCGCGCTCTCGGCCAAGCTCGACCCGGAGGATCTCCACGGCCTGATGTCGGCCTACTGGGCGTTGTGCACGGACATGGTGCTGCGCTTTGGCGGAGAGGTCGGCGAGTATCTGGGTGATGGAGTCGTCGCATATTTCGGCTACCCGCGGGTCCGCGAGGATGCCGTTGAGTGCGCGTTGCTGGCATCGTTGGCCGTGGTACAGCGGGTCCCGAGCCTGGGTCGTGATCGCTTCCCTACCTTGCAGGCAAGGGTGGGCATCGCCACCGGCGTCGCGGTGGTCGACGAGTTCTTCCAGGGTGCCAGGCTCGCCCGCAAGCCGCGAATCACCGGCGAGACACCCAACGTCGCGGCCCGCTTGCAGGCCTTGGCCCTGCCGGGCGGCATCGTGATCGGCAACACGACCCGTGAAATTGCCGGCGCGTTGTTCGACTACGAGGACCTGGGCCCCCAGCATGTCCGGGGCCTGGACAAGCCGGTCCACGCATGGCGGGTCGTACGCGAAAGCGGCATCGAGAGCCGGCTGGAGGCGAGGCTGCGCTTCAGGCTCACGCCGGTCGTCGGACGGCAGGAGGAGATGGCCGCGCTTGAGGCGCAATGGACCGAAGCCATCAGTGGCCAAGGCCGGATCGCCGTTCTGATCGGAGAGCCCGGCATCGGCAAGTCGCGCTTGGCCCGCAACTTCATGGAAGCCGTCGCCAATCCGCGCTGCCGCATTCTGCGCTTCTATTCGTCGGCCGCCTATGCGGCTACCTCGCTCTATCCCCTGGTGCGGACGCTAGAACGCGCCAGTGACATGGGGGTTGGCCAGACATCCGGTGAACGGCTCGCGAAGCTCGAAGACTACCTTGAAGAGGCCACCGGAGCACCGACACGCGAGCGGCTAGCATTGTTCGCCCACCTGCTCGACATCACCGACCCATCGCTCCCAGCGCTCGACCTCACCCCGCAGCGGCGCCGGCAGCGCACGATCGAGGAACTCTACGCCTTTCTCGGCGAGCTCAGCGCCAACGGTCCGCTCGTAATCCTTTGGGAGGACATCCACTGGGCGGACGCCTCGTCTCTGGAGTTCCTGGCCGGCCTGCCTGACCGGATCGCGGCGCTCCCGGTGCTGGTGATCCTGACCTCTCGCCCGGAGGGACCACTCGCTGCCCTTCCGATCGGCAGCGCACATATCGTACTCGATCGGCTGGACCAACGGCAGAGTGAGCTGATGCTCGACCGGCTGTCAGAGGACAAGCCGCTGCCACCCTCGGTCCGTTCCATGATCGTCGACCGTGCCGATGGCGTGCCGCTATTCCTGGAAGAGCTCGCACGGACCGTGCGCGAATCGGGTGGGCTCATCGATCGCGGCGACAGCTGGGAGCTTACCCGGCCGATCGAGGAACTGCGCATTCCGGTGACGTTGATGGACTCGCTCACTGCTCGCATCGAGCGGCTGGGCAGCGCCAAGGAGATGGCCCAGCTGGCATCGGCCATCGGGCGGCGCTTCTCCATCGACATGCTGGAAGCCATGAACGAGTCGAACCCAGAGACAGTCGCACCGGCCCTGCGTCGCTTGGCGGAGGCCGGGCTGGTCGACGTCTGGGACGAGCACAGCAGGGACTATGTGTTCCGCCACGCGCTCATCCAAGATGCCGCTTACCGCGGCATGCTGCGCAGCCGCCGCAAGCGCTTGCACGGCCGGATCGCCGATACGCTCGTGCAGCGTTTTCCGCAGCGCTGCGAGGCCGAGCCGGAAGGCCTGGCGCAGCATCTCGGCTTGGCCGGTCGCCCCCTGGAGTCCGGATGGGCATGGCAGCGCGCCGGTGCCAGGGCAGCCTCCCGTGCGGCCTTTGCCGAAGCCGTGGTACATTTCGAGGCCGGCCTGCGCGAGGCCAAGGCTGCCGCACCCTCGCGAGAGCGCGACCTGCTCGAGGCCGAGCTCTCAGGTAATCTCGGCGCCACTCTCATGCAGTCACGCGGCTTTGCCGCCGCCGAGGTCGAGGCCGCCTACCAGACTGCCTATGCAGCCTGCACCAGGGTCGGCGACGACGCTCCGCAGATGATGCCGGTCCTCTGGGGCCGCGCCGTGCATCGGATCATGGTGGGTGACGTTCGCAGTGCTTCCGAAGTGGTCGAGCGGATGCAGCGGATCGCAAACCTCGCCGAGAACGAGGACCTGCTCCTACTTGCGCATGGCATCGCCGGTGGCAACAGCTTCTATGCTGGCCGCTTTGGTGAATTGATCGGCCATGTCGCCGGCGTGCGCTCGATCTACGACTTGGAACGGCACCGGCCTCTTGCCTTTGCGTTCGGCATGGATCTTCTGCTTCAGGCTACCTTGTTCGAGGCGCATGCACGCTGGATGCAAGGCGAGGCCGAACTGTCCCGGCGGATCGTCGAGGAGAGCGACATCCATTTCGACGCACTGGCGGTGCCGATCATGGCGCCGTATCTGCTCGTATGGGGCGGCGCGGTGCTGCTCTATCGCGGCGATGTCGAGCCGGCCCTTGCCCGGATCGAGCGTGGCGTCGAGGTCGCCGACCGGCAGGGCTTCGCATTCTGGTCGGTATGTGGGCGAGTCTGGCAGGCGGTGGCCATGCTGGACGCAGGGCGAATTGCCGAGGGTGCCGAGGCGCTGGCCCAATGGCTGGGCGTCTACACGCAGATCGGGACCGGAATCGGTGTGCCCTACTTCAAGTCGCGGCTTGCAGACGCCTTGGCTCGCCAGGATCGTCGCGAGGAAGCGCTACGCCTCGTCCAAGAAGGCCTCGACCAGATCGCCCGGATGGGCGAGGGCTGCTGGCATCCCGAGGTGCTGAGGCTCCATGGCGAAATCCTGGCCACCGGCCCGGCCTCCAATCTTCCCGCGGCAGCTAGCGCCTGGCGTGAAAGCTTGGCGATTGCCAAGCGACAGGGTGCTCTGTCCTGGCAACTGCGCACGGCTTTGAGCCTCGCCCGCCGTGCCCCAACGGCGAGCGAGGGAACGGCGGCTCTGCGAGAAATCCTGCCGAGACTGCCGGCAGGCAACTTGTCGCCCGAGCAGGCCGAAGGCCATCGCTGCCTTGCGGTCAGATGTTGCTGAAGACGGTCACGTCGTCCGCAGTCAGGCCAGTAACGCCGTAGATCGTCACCCGGGATGCCCCCCAACCAAAGGCAACGCCGGTGTGGTTGGCAGCGATCAAGGCGCTGGTATCGATGATTGTTGACAACAGGGCCACCCCTTCCTCCGTCACCGACCTTACGTCGACATGGTCGTCGGCATTGTCCAGTCGGCCGTTCCGGTTGCTGTCGAGGTCGCCGAAGCTGAGGCTCCAACTGGGATGACTGCCGTCATTGTCACCGGGATCCTTGTAGGTGACCCTGATCCCCAGCTCATCCTCACCTTTCACGAAGTCCGTGACCAGATCGCTGCCGGGCGTCTCCTTGCCGCGACCCGCTTGATACCAGAACTGGTGCGAAAACACGTCGCGGCCGGCACCGCCGAAGAGGCGGTCTGCTCCGCTATTGCCGTCGATCCAGTCGTTACCGATGCCACCGTCGAGCCTGTCCCGGCCATCGCCGCCAAATAAATCGTCATCGCCGATGTTGCCGAGGAGGAGGTCGGTTCCTCTTGCACCGTGCAGCGTATCGTTGCCGGCCCCGCCAGTCGCTTCGTTGGTGGAGAGGTCGTACTCGCGGGCCAGATACTGCTCCACGCCCAGGGAGATGAAGTCGTCACCCGCCCCACCGAAGACCTTGTCGACACCGATCGAACCGAAAATCTTGTCGTTTCCGGCGCCTCCATCGATCATGTTCGAGTTGCCACGCTGCGACACGTAGCGGTCCTCGTCGGCATGAATGACGTCGTTGCCGTCGCCGCCCCAGATCGTGTCACTGCCGCGCCCGCCGAAAAGCTGGTCGTCGCCAGCATTGCCCTGCATGTGGTCGTTTCCGATCCCGCCATACAGCTTATCGCGGCCCCCGCCACCAGCTAGGCGATCGCTCCCGTCGTCACCCCCAACGACGTCGTCGCCATCTTCGCCACGCAGGATGTCGTCGTTCGCGCCACCCCTCAACGTGTCGTTGCCGTTCCCACCCCAGATCCGGTCATCACCCTGGCGCCCCTCGACGAGATCGTCACCCACTTCGCCAAAGAGAAGATCATTGCCAAGTTCGCCGAAGATCCTGTCGTTGCCAAGACCGCCTCTGGCAATGTCGCTGCCTGAGCGACCCCACAGAATGTCGTTCCCGGTGAACCCATCGATCTGATCTGACAGTGCTGTGCCGACAAGCACATTGTTTAAACTATTGCCATTGATCACGGCCATGCCATGCTCCGATCTATATCGACTGCTCCCGCCTGCAAAGACCTAGAAAATGATCTGTTCACATGCGGCAGGGCAGTACCTATGCCATTGGCACAGAACCGGCCGCTTCTACTACTGTCAAGAGACAAAATCGTATCTCGTACAGCTTAACGGTGTGAAGATTTGATCTTGGTCATAGCTGGGGCAGACGGGTATGGCTGCGTCCGATCATACCGTCCCGCTCGGTACGCCCACGCCGGGCTGGCCCATCAACCCACCCGCGCGAGCTTGATGCGGCCTTGCGCAATGGACCCGAATGAGGCTTCACCCGCAGGGACAATCCGCCTGGAGGCTCCTCTGATGTCCAAACTGTTCGACCTGACTGGCAAGGTCGCCCTCGTCACCGGTGCATCGCGCGGGCTGGGCTATGCCATGGCTGAGGGGCTGGCGGAGCATGGCGCTTTGGTCGTGCTGAACGCGCGGGATACAGACAGCCTCAAGGCAAAGGCTGATCTGCTCACGGGCAGGGGACTGAAGGCCGAGATCGCGCCCTTCGATGTCAGCGACGGCGACGCCGTCAAGGCAGCCATCGCGGGCATCGTGGAGCGGCATGGCCATCTGGATGTGCTGGTCAACAATGCCGGCATTCAGCACCGCAAGCCGGTCATCGAGTGGACCGACGAGGAGTTCGACCGGGTGCTGGCGACCAACCTCACCGCCTGTTTCCGTCTGGCGCGCGAGGCGGCGAAGGCGATGCTTGAACGGGGCGGCGGCAGCATCATCAGCACCGGCTCGGTGGTGTCGATCCTGGGACGTCCGACGATTCACGGCTATGTCGCCGCCAAGGCCGGCCTTCACGGCCTCACCCGCTCGCTCGCCGCGGAGTTGGCCCGCCAGGGCGTCCGGGTGAACGCGATCGGGCCCGGCTACTTCGCCACCGAAATGAACCAGGCCCTTCTGGCGAACAAGGAGTTCACCGCGTGGGTGGAAGCCCGCACCCCGGCTGGCCGCTGGGCAGAGCCCGCCGAGCTGAAGGGTGCGGTCGTGTTTCTGGCTTCCGAAGCGGCCAGCTACGTGCACGGCCACGTGCTGATGGTCGACGGAGGAATTTCAACGAGCCTGTAAGGGCTTACATTGCCGCGAGGAGCTTGTCCGCGCCGGTGACTTCCATCACGCCGGGGCTTTCCTCGACGTTCAGGATCTTCACGACTCCATCCTCGACCAGCATGGAGTAGCGCAGCGAGCGGATGCCCAGCCCGGCGCCGGAGGCGTCCAGCTCCATCCCGATCGCCTTGGTGAAGCTGCCGTTGCCGTCTGAGAGCATCAGCACCCGACCCTGCACGTCGTTGACCTTGGCCCACTGGTCCAGCACGAACGCGTCGTTGACCGCCACACAGGCCACCGTTTCCACACCCTTGGCCTTCAGTTCTTCGAAGTGCTCAAGGAAGCTGGGAAGGTGCTTGGAGTGGCAGGTCGGGGTGAAGGCGCCAGGCACGGCGAACAGCACCGCCTTCTTGCCGGCAAACACCTGTGCCGTCGTCACGTCGTCCAGACCGTCCGCCGTGCGGACCTTGAACTTGGCTTCTGGCAGCCGATCGCCCACGCGGATCGCCATCGATCGTCATCCCGTCGTTGGAGCCGGCACGGTCAGTCCGCGGGCCCCGATATCGCAACCGGGCCGCTTGCCCGTGGCTGACACATGGAACCGCCGTGCGCCGGACGCAACCGGCACATGTGTTGGCACAAGCGTGCTGGAACGGTGCGGTGGGATCTTGGCGACCCTCCATCCGAAGCCTATTTCCTTCGTATGGCTTCCTCTCCCCAGCAAACCAACTCGCACTTCACCGGCATGATGCTGATCGCCATGCCCAGCATGGCTGATACGCGGTTCACCCGCTCGGTGGTATATGTCTGTTCGCACTCGGCCGAGGGTGCGATGGGTCTCGTGGTCAACCAGGTCATCGACCAGCTGCGCCTGCCGGCCGTCCTCCAGCAACTCGGAATCAAAAGCGAGGGGCTCGCCGAGGATCAGCCGGTACACCTGGGCGGCCCGGTCGAGAGCAATCGCGGGTTCGTCCTGCACTCGGCCGATTACCAGCTGGAATCGACCCTGCTGATCGACGAGAACTTCGCGCTGACCGCCACCGTCGAAATCCTGCGGGCGATCGCCGAGGGCAATGGACCGAGCCGGCTCGTGCTAGCGCTGGGCTACGCCGGCTGGGCGCCGGGCCAGCTCGATGCCGAGATCCTGGCCAATGGCTGGCTGATCGCGCCGGGCGATGCCGACATCGTGTTCGGCCGCGAGGACGAAACCAAGTGGCACCGGGCGCTGGCCAAGCTCAAGATCGACCCGATCCTCCTGTCCGGTGCGGTTGGCCACGCCTGAGCGCGCCGGACGGGCAGACCGGGATCAACGCTCCCGCAGGGCTTCCGTGCGCGCCTTGAGAATCGGCTTGAGCAGGTAATCCATCACCGTCTTCTTGCCGGTCATGATGTCGACCTGCGCGGTCATGCCTGGGATGATCTCGAGCGGTCGCTCCTCGGAGCCGAGATGAGCCTTGTCGGTGCGCACGCGCACCCGGAAGAACGTCTCGCCCCGTTCGTTGGCAAGCGTATCGGCGCTGATGTCCTCGACCCGGCCGTGCATGCCGCCATAGATCGAATAGTCATAGGCGGTGATCTTCACCGTGGCCGGCAGGCCTGGCCGCAGGAAGGCGATGTCCGACGGGCGGACCATTGCCTCGACCAAAAGCGTGTCCTCGATCGGCACGATCTCCATGATCTCGCCACCGGGCGGCAGGACGCCGCCGACCGTGTTGATCTTGATCTGCTTCACGACGCCACGGACAGGGGAACGAACCTCCGTACGACGCACCTGGTCCTCGCCTGCGCTGACCGTCTCCTTGATGCTCTGCAACTCGGTGCGCTTGAGGGTGAGCTCACGCAATGATTCCGAGCGGAACTCGCTGATTGTCGCCTCGATGCGGTGGTTGGCTTCGCGAAGCGCGCTCTCCGCCCGTGGCTTTTGCAGCTTGGTCTGCTCCAGGTTCGACTGGAGGTCGACGACCTGACGGCGCAGCCGCAGCGTGTCCATCTTAGAAAACACGCCGCGAGCTGCCAGCGGCGCCGCCATGTCGAACTCCTGCTGTGCCAGATCCAGGGAGGTCGTCAGGCTCGCCTCCCGCGTCGCCAGCTCGTTCAACTCCCCCTGGCGCTGCTCGACCTGCTGACGCAGGACTGCGATCTGGCTGTCCAGCTGCTCCTGGCGTGCCTGGAAGAGGCTGAGCTCGCTCTGCGCCACGTCGGGCGCCTTCTCGAGGACGTCCGCCGGGAAGTTGATCGGCCGCCCCTCGATCTCCGCCTGGAGCCGCTCCACCGAAGCCAACAGTCCATAGTAGCGGACGACGTTCTCGCGGTAGCCGCTGGCTGCCCTGATGTTGTCGATCCGTGCGACCACCTGATCGGCGTCGACCAGATCGCCCTCGCGTACCAGCGTGGCGGCCAGGATCCCGCCTTCCAGGTTCTGGATGATCTGGACCTGGCGGGACGGAATGACCCGGCCCTCCCCACGGGAGACTTCGTCGAGCGTCGCCCACTGCGCCCACCAGATGAACACGGCGAAGAAGGCGATCACGCACCAGAGGATCAGATGGCTGAACAGCCGCGGCTTCCACCGGGACGCACCGAGTGCGCCCGGAATGAAGGCCTGCTCGGGGCCGCCGGCCAGAGCCCAGTTGCGGCCGCTCGCCATGCTCCCGGCACTCAGCTGTCTGCTGGCCATCAGCGCTCTCCCCGGATCTGGCCGGATGCCAAGGCCTTCAACACCTTCTCCTTCGGCCCGTCGGCTGCGATCCGCCCATTGTCGATCACCAGGATGCGCTCCGCCAGCGTGAGCATGGACTGGCGATGGGTGACCAGGAGCACGGTGCGCCCGGGTACCTCGCGGGCCAGCCGGGCCTTCAGCCTGTTCTCGGCCCCGGTGTCCATGGCGCTGGTCGGCTCGTCCAGGATCAGGATCGGGGGGTCGAGCAGGAGGGCCCTGGCCACCGCCACGGCCTGCCGCTGTCCACCAGACAGCGCCTCTCCCCTTTCGCCAACATGGAGATCGTACCCAAGGGGGTGACGACTGGTGAACTCCTCGACGCCTGCGATGCGTGCCGCACGGAGCACGGCCTGGTCGTCGACGAAGGCGGCACCAAGTGTGATGTTGTCGCGCAGGCTGCCCTGGAACAGGTACACGTCTTGCGGCACGCAGCCGATGTTGCGGCGAAGATCGGCCGGATCCAGCTGCCGGACGTCGGTTCCGTCCACCAGGATCGCACCTTCCTGCGGCTCGTAGAGGCCCAGCACCAGCTTCTCGATGGTGGTCTTGCCCGAGCCGATCCGCCCGATCAGGGCCACCCGCTCGCCTGCCGTGATCTTGAACGAGACGTTCTGCAGCGCCGGCAGCTTCTGGTTGGGGTAGGTGAAGGTGACGTTCTTGAACTCGATGTCGCCGCGCAACGACGGGCGGTGCACGAAGCGCACGCCGTCGGGCCGCTCCGTCGGAAGCGCCATGATATTGTTGAGCGTTTCCAGCGACGTGCGCGACTGGTGGAACCTTGTCAGTAGCGCGGCTACCTGCCCGAGCGGTGCCATGGCGCGGCTGCCGATGATCGTGCAGGCGATCAGCGCACCTACGGTCAGTTCGCCTGCGGCGATCTTGTAGACGCCCATGATCACCATGCCGACATAGACCAAGTTCGCAGCTGTGGATGCGAAGTTCACCGTGAGCGAGGAAAGGAAGCGAGCCTTGTTGGCTGTCTGGGCGGTGGTGGCGACCAGCCGCTCCCAACTGCGCTGCATGCGCCCCTCGGCCGCGACGCTTTTGATCGTTTCGAGCCCGTTGATCGCCTCGACCAGCAGGCCGTGCTTCATCGACGTCTCGCGGAAGGTCTCCTTGACGATCCGGTCGAGCGGCCACTGCACCAGCAGGCCCACGCCGAGCACGATGGGCACGGCCAGGGCCGGGATCACCGCGAGATTCCCGCCGATCAGGAAAACGATCGCCAGGAAGAAGACGATGAACGGCAGATCGACCAGTGCCGTGACGGTGGCGGAGGTGAAGAAGTCACGCAGCGTCTCGAACTCGCGCAGGTTACTGGCGAAGGCACCAGCCGAGGCGGGACGCCCTGCCAGGCGGATGCCCATCACCTGCTCGAAGATCCTGCTGGCCATCACCACGTCGGATGCCCGTCCGGCAGTATCGACGAAGTAGCCGCGGGCTGTCTTCAGAATGAAGTCGAAGGCAAAGATGATAACCGCACCTGCGGACAATACCCAGAGCGTGTCCAATGCATTGTTGGGGACCACGCGGTCGTACACGTTCATGACGAAGAGGGGCGAAACGATCGAGAAGATGTTGATCAGCAATGCCGCGATCACGACCTCGATATAGACCGGCCACTGCTTGAACAGGGTCGACCAGAACCAGTGGTTGCCAAACCGGGGCGGCAGGTGACGCTTGTCCCGCTCGTTCAGCTCCAGTTCCGGCCGGGCGAAAAAGGCATGGCCGGTGTAGACGTGCTCGAGCTCACCCAGTTCCATGTCCCGGGCGCCAAGCCCGGTCTCCGGAACGATGATCCGGACCTTTTCACCGTCGCGCGAGATCAGGACGCAGCTGCGCCGGTCGCGCAGCAGGAGAACGCAAGGCAGCGCCAGCTCGTCGATGTCGCGAAGGCCGCGTCGGATCAGCCTCGCGTCCAGCCCGGCCCGCTCGGCAGCGCGGGGAAACAGCGCCGGCGTGAGTCGCTCATTCTCCAGCGGCAGCCCCGAACGCAGCGCATCGGCCGATGTCGGGCGGTCCATGAGATGGGCTAGCGCGACAAGGCTGGCCAGCAGCGGATCGTCGATCTGCGCTGTCGATGCGCGGATCCGCCATTCGGCCTGGGCGGGGCGCGGAGGCTCCTGCGGCACGGCCGGTGGAACGGGATCCGCCGTCGCGTTTGGGTCAGCAGTCGGATCGACCACTGCCCGCTCCGATCCACCTTCTGGCCGGATCTCCGTCATCATCTTCCCTCGAGCGACACTTAAGATATCTCGGCGCACCTGGCGGCGAGGTGGCCTCGATGTGATCGATTGGGCACAAGGCCGTCTGCCGGGCTTGTAGCACCGACGAGATGACTTTCCCTTCCCATTCTCGCTACCTAAACACAAGGATGCGGCGCGTCACCCTTGTGCATCACAGATCACCTTCGGGTGTGGGCAGCGGCGCAACAGGCGGGAACTCATGTGGACGGCGACGTTGACGCGTGTTCTCCCCGCCGTCTATCGGAAGTTGAGAGGAGCCGTTTGCTCCTTCCCTGAAGAACCGACCCAAGGGCGGATAATCGGATGCGGACGTACCCAGGACGGACACTGGCGGCGCCACTACTGGCGGCTCTGCTGACGTCCACTGCCCTTGTTCTCGCAGCTGCGCCGGTGCGGGCAACAACGGTCGCCGATACCGTCCGGGCGACGATCGCGACGAATCCAGAAATTGGCGTGGTTCGCAACGACCGCCTCGCCGTCGACCAAGAGTTGCGGCAGGCACGTGCGCTCGGTCTACCGTCGGTTGATCTGCGCGTGGCCGGCGGCCCTGAATATACCAACTCGGTTGGCACCCGCGCCCGGAGTGACAGCTACGAAAGCCAATTCCGCTCCGATGCATCGCTGACCCTGACGCAGCGCGTGTTCGACGGTGGTGCCACTCGCAGCGAGATCGACCGGCAGACCGCCCGGGTCGATAGTGCGGCTCATCGCGTGCGCGAGGCAGCCGAGTTCATCGCCCTCGATGGCATCCAGAGCCATCTCGACATCCTCCGCAACCAGGATCTGGTGGCGCTCGCCGACGCCAACGTGGCCGCGCATCGTCGGATCCTGGGCGAAGTACGGGAGCTCGAAGCGGGCGGAACGACCGGAATCGCCGATGTCCGGCAGGCGGAGGCCCGGCTTGCCGCGGCCGTGGACAGCCTGGAACAGATCCGGGGTGACTTGGCGGATGCCTATTCCACCTATCTCCAGGTGGTCGGCGAGCGGCCGCGCGACCTGCAGATGGAGCGCCCGCCCATTGCCGCTCTCCCGCGTGACATGGAGGCTGCCGCGGTCAGGGCGTCGACGTCCAACCCTACGGTGCTGATCGCCGCCTCGGACGTGGACGTCGCTTCCGCAGAGGTGCGAGGAGCACGTTCCGGCTATTTTCCTCAATTGAACGTCGAGGCTGGGGCGGCGACCGGGAGCAACCTGAACGGTGTGGACGGCAGCGACGTATCGGCGCAGGTGCTGCTGGTCATGCGCTACAACCTGTTTCGGGGTGGCGCCGACGTCGCGGAAGAGCGCGAAGCCTTTCATCGCCTGAACGAGTCGCGCTCCTCGCTGGCGAGGGCGCGCAGGCAGGCGGAGGAGGATGCTCGTGCATCCTTTATCGCCCTGCAGACGGCCCGGGCGCGGACCGAGACTCTGAGGGACCAGGTCGAGGCCAATCGCCGGACTCGTGATGCCTATGCCGACCAGTTCATCGTCGGCCAGCGGACGCTTCTCGATCTGCTCGATGCGGAGAACGAATTGTTCGTTTCCCGGGTCAATCTGACGACCACGGAGTACCAGGAGCGCTTTGCCGTCTACCGGATCGTCACCGTTACGGGCGCCTTGCTGGATACGCTTGGGATCGACCGGCCGCGCGAGGAGATCAACATCGAGCGCAACCCCGAGAATGTCCACACGCCCGAGCGGATCGACGAGAAGACCCTCCAGATCCATGACCCGGCGGCCGAGCCGCGGCCTTTGCGGGGTGAAGCCGCGGGCGAACCACGCCCGCTTCCGGGCAACCCCGGTCTGTCGCCCCGACCCGCGCCCTCGGCGGACCAGTCCAGCGTCGCTCCCGTGGCGGTCGAGGAAGTGGTGGAAAGCGTGACCGAGGTCCAGCCGGCGGCAGCACCGCTCGGCCAGCCTGGAAGCGATGTTGAGACGGCAAGCGAGGTAGAGGCCCTGGCTGCCGTCGAGCCTACGGCCGGGCCTTCTGCCGCGGCGCCACCGGAGCGGGGCGGGGCCAGCTACGAGGATTTCGGCAGCTTCTGGAAAGCCATTACCGGCGAGTGAACGACAGGCTCAACGCTCTGGACCGGTCGTCCGATCAAGGTTAATCGAGGCTGAACCCGCCAGTCGGCCATACATGGCACGTGCGGTGGTAAATGGTTGCTGACGCGGTTCCCGGGAGTATGAGTTCGGCATGGTGGTCCGGCCTGTCGCGTTGGTCATTCTCGACGGTTGGGGTCGACGCGACGATCCAAGCGACAATGCCGTGGCGCTGGCCGACACGCCGGTGACCGACGGACTGCGTAAGCGGTGGCGGGAAACGACCCTGCGTGCCGACGGTCCCGCGGTCGGGTTGCCGGACGGCCAGTTCGGCAATTCCGAGGTGGGCCACACCAATCTCGGTGCCGGCCGGATCGTGATGCAGGAGCTGCCCAGGATCGGCCGCGCCATCGCGGACGGCAGCCTGGCAAAGCATCCCGCTCTGCTGGAAGCGGTGGACAAGGTACGCCGAGCCGGCGGACGTTTTCATCTGCTTGGCCTTGTGTCGCCAGGCGGCGTGCATGCCCATCAAGATCATGCCGTGGCCCTGGGGGGGATCCTGGCCGCCCGTGGCGTCGAGGTTCTTGTCCACGTCCTGACCGACGGACGCGATACGCCGCCGCGGTCAGGCCTCGACTATGTCCGTGCCTTTCAGGCGGCACTCGGCGATCAGGCCCGGATCGTCACGGTCGGTGGCCGGTACTTCGCGATGGATCGCGACAATCGATGGGAGCGGATCGAAAAGGCCTGGACCGCCATCGTCGATGGCATCGCGCCGAAGGTGAACACGCCAGAGCAGGCGATCGAGAAGGCTTATGCGGCCGGGGACGGTGACGAGTTCGTCGAGCCTGTGGTCGTGGACGGCTATGGCGGCATGCGCGATGGCGACGGCATCCTCTGCTTCAACTTCCGCTCGGACCGAGTGCGTCAGTTCCTGGACGCTCTGGTCAAGCCGGACTTCGCCGGGTTCCAGCGTCGCCACGTACCAGCCTTGTCCGCGGCGATCGGCATGACGAGCTATTCGGCGGACCTCGACAAGGTGTTGACGACCCTGTTCCCGCCCGAGCCAATGGACGATCTGCTGGGTGATGTCCTGTCGGCGGCGGGCCTGCGCCAGTTGCGGGCAGCGGAGACGGAGAAGTATCCCCACGTCACCTTCTTCTTCGATGGTGGCAGCGACAAGCAGGTGGTGGGCTGCCAGCGGATCCTGGAACCGTCACCGAAGGTGCCGACCTACGACCATCAGCCCGAGATGTCCGCTCCTGGACTCACTGATCGCGTAGTCGAGGCGATCCTGCGCGACGAGCCGGACTTCGTCCTGTTGAACTTCGCCAACCCAGACATGGTCGGACATACCGGCATCCTGGACGCGGCGCGACGCGCCGTGGAGACAGTGGATGCCTGCCTGGGGCGGGTCGTGGCGGCGGTGCTTCACCGAAAAGGCGCTGTGCTGGTGACCGCGGATCACGGCAACTGCGAGGTGATGCGCGACCCTGTCACAGGAGCACCGCACACAGCCCACACGACCAACCCGGTGCCGTTCATCTTGGTGGGTGCGCCGGAAGGGGCGAGCCTTCGGGAGGGCGGCATTCTCGCGGATGTGGCGCCGACCGTGCTGGACCTGCTTGGTGTGGCCCAACCCGCGGCAATGAGTGGCCGGACGCTCCTCTGCTCGGCGGCGGATACCTGATCGGATGACCGGATGGGGCCGGCTCCTCATGCGGATGAATGTCGTGCTGGTCATGCTGGCCGGTTTGACAGGACCTGCCTACGCAGCCGACGGGGAGATCCGAGCCCTCCCGCCATCCGAGGCCGTGACCCTGACGGCGCTTCAGGATCTCGACGATCTCGCCGCCCGGATGCGTCGGCTGCAGCTGGCGGCGTTCGGCTTGGATGCAGTTCAGGCGAACGTGCAGGCGCGACTGCAGGACCTGGACAGCGAGCGCGATGCCGTCGGCCGGGATGTGGCACAGCTCTCCAGACGAGTACGGCAGGCAAGAGCCGGCGTGGCCCGCAACCTGGGTCTTTATGTCGCTGCGGATCTGAGCGGGACCGATATCCGCCGGCGGGCGATCCGGCGTGCCATGCTGTCCACGCAGCGCCTTGACTGGGCTCGCACGGAGCTGCGGCTACAGGACGCGAAGATGGCCTGGGCGCAGGTCGATGGCGAGATCGTGAACGCGGATGCGCTGCTGGAGGAGCTCGATCGCGAGGCTGCAGCGGTTGCGTTGCAGCGAGATCAGGTCGACGATGCCCCGATCGCCGCGCTGTGGGTGGCGCAGGCCGAGGCTCGGATCGCCAGCAATCTGGCGCAAACGCAGGCCACCCGCGAGCGGCGCTACCTGCCGAAGGACGAGCCCCCGCTGCTCTTGGGTCTAGATGAGGATCTGGTCTGGCCAGCGACGGCACCCACCGGGGCGGACAATGATCAGGCCGGCGGGATCAATATTGAGGCACCCGCCGCCGACATGCTTCGGAGCTGGAGCAACCTTCTGTCGTCGACCCGCATGGTCGGCAACTCATCCGCCATGCACATGTCGTCGGACCACGGGATCACCTTGGACATTGCCTCCGGCGAACGCATCACCGCGCCGGCCGGCGGAACGATCATGTTCGCTGGTGAGTTTCGCACCTACGGGCTGATCTTGATTATCGACCACGGCGATGGCTACCATACGTTGATGGCTGGTTTCTCGCATCTGAACATCGGGTTGGGTGCGGTTGTCCGGCCGGGTGACGTGGTTGGCAGCTTGGACGTTGCGTCCGGGTCGGCCGGGCAGTTGTATGTGGAAGTGCGGCACCAGGGCGTGCCGGTTGATCCGATGCCGTGGCTTACGGCTCGCGAAGACAAGGTCCGGGGTTGATGAAGGCGAGATATCTGCGCTCTGGTCTCCTGGTCGGTGGGTCCGTCGCCGTCGGCGTGCTGCTGGGTCAGGTAGCACCACTGTCAGCCCAGTCCGGTGGCGAGGTCTACCGGCAGTTGAAGCTGTTCGCCGACGTGTTCGAGCGCGTCCGGGCGGACTATGTCGAGGACGTGCCGGACCAGACCCTGATCGAGAACGCGATCAACGGGATGCTGACCAGCCTGGACCCGCACTCGGGATACCTGGACACCGAACGGTACCGGGACATGCAGGTCCAGACCCGTGGTGAATTCGGTGGCCTCGGCATCGAAGTCACCATGGAGAACGGCCTGATCAAGGTCGTCTCGCCGATCGACGATACGCCGGCCGCTCGGGCAGGCGTACAGGCGGGCGACCTGATCACCCATATCGACAACGAGCCGGTCACTGGTCTGGCCTTGTCCGAGGCGGTCGACAAGATGCGCGGCCCGGTCGATACCTCGATCAAGCTGCGTCTGCTCCGTCAGGGTGCCGAAGAGCCATTCGACGTCACCATGGCCCGCGCCATCATCAAGATCTCCCCTGTCCGTTCCCATGCCGAGGGAATGGTCGGCTATGTCAGACTGACGACGTTCAGCGAGCAGACGGCGGGCGCGATGCGTGATGCAGTCGAGAAGCTCCGTGCGGACATGGGCAGCAACATGCAGGGACTGGTCTTGGACCTGCGCAACAACCCAGGTGGCCTGCTCGACCAGGCGGTTGCCGTGTCGGACGCCTTCCTCGACCAGGGTGAGATCGTATCGACGCGGGGGCGGCAGTCGGAGAGCATCCAGCGCTTCAACGCGCGCAAGGGGGACATCGTCGAAGGCGTGCCCATGGTCGTGCTGATCAACGGCGGATCGGCTTCGGCTTCCGAGATTGTCGCCGGTGCCCTGCAGGATCACCGCCGCGCCATCCTCATGGGCACCCAGTCCTTTGGCAAAGGCTCCGTCCAGACCATCATGCCGATCCCCGGCCATGGTGCCATTCGCCTGACCACGGCCCGCTACTACACCCCGGCTGGAACCTCGATCCAGGCCAAGGGCATTACCCCGGATATCGAGGTGCATGCGGCGAACATCCAGGACATCGAGGATGCCATCGGACGGCGGGAGGCGGATCTGCGCGGCCGGCTGACGAACGAGCAGGAAGAGGCACAGCCCGAGCAGGCGGAGCCGGCGGACGCGCAGCCCACGGACGACCAAGCACCCGAGGCGGCTGCCATTCCGACCGATCCGAAGCAGGATTACCAACTCTCCCGGGCAGTCGACCTGCTTCGCGGGATTGCACTCTACAGCGAACGTGGGCCCCTGAACTGATTGCGGCATACGGTCCCGTTACGCGAGCCCGCCATCCGTCGGGCGAGAGGCACCGATGAGCGAAGCCACGAGCCTGCGCACGAAGCGGCTGGTCATGCGACCCTGGCGGGAAGCGGACCGAAGAGGCTTCCGCATGCTCAACGCCGACCCCGAGGTCATGCGCTACTTCCCGCGGCCCTTGTCCGCCGAGCGCAGTGATTCGATCATGGAAGCTTGGCAGGACCATATCGACCGGCATGGCTGGGGGTTCTGGGCAGTCGAACAAGCCTCGGACGGGGCATTTGTCGGCGCGGTCGGGATTGCCAATGCGACCTTTCCGGCACCGTTCACACCTGCTGTGGAAATCGGGTGGCGGCTGTCCAGGGCCTACTGGCACAAGGGCTATGCGCAGGAGGCGGCGAGTGAGGCAATGAGGTACGGCTTCGACGAACTCCAGGTCGACGAGATCGTGGCGTTCACGCTGCCGACCAACCTGCCCTCCCGAAGGGTGATGGAACGGCTGGGAATGAGGCATGACCCGGCCGATGACTTCGAGCATCCCTCCGTCGAAGCGGGGCACCCGATGCGCCATCACGTCCTCTACCGCCTCGCGAGAGTGGATTGGCGCGCGACTGCCGGACGCCGCTGATCTCGCCGTCGGTTCTGATCCAAAGGCACCAGGCAGCGATGGAATCCGCGATGGCGCTCGCCATCTGACCTGGAGTTGGCCCGTCGCACGGGCGTAGATCGCGGAGTAGATGCCCATGGAAGAACTCACTGCCGAAGGCCGGCGCATCGTCGACGAGGTCGGGCAGCGCCATGGCCTGTCGACGGAGGCGGTTATCGTGCTGCTGCGTGCCCTCGTGGCTGGCCATGGCTCGATGGCGCAGTTCAACCATCCGGAACTCGGCGGCATGGGGCAGTGGTCGCAGGGCGGCATGGTCATGGTCGGCGACATGTTCAACCATGGCCTGAAGCAGCGCGTGGACGCCGTCTGCGCCGAGCTGGCGCAGCAGATCCGCAGCCAGCCCGTGTTCCAGCAGCCGGCCGCAGCATCGCAGCAGCAATACCAGGGGGCCGGATCGGGTAGTAGTGGTGCCGAAGTCAGCATGTTCATCCCCGCTGGCGGATCAGCGGCAGGGCGATGGTGGCCTGACGATCTCGGACAGCCGGCGGCCACCGGTGCGCAGAACAACATGCGTTACGCGGCGTTTCCCGACAAACGCCGGCTCGCGATCGACATTGGTGGGCGGGTGACCGTGTACGACACGGCCGAGCACCAGATCAGCGGCTTCTCGCAGCAGCAAAGCGGCGACGCTTCGCTGACCTTCAGCAGTCAGCACGGACTGGTTCGCGTCTCGGATCTGGCGATCGTATCGCCCGTGCAGGTGGCTGCACCCATCCAGTCATCCGGGTCTGTTTTCCGGCCGACGCCGGTGGCAGAAAGCGTGCCGCCTGTTGGCCAGCGTCCGGCGACGCCGGCGTCGCCTTCCGGTGAGGCGCCGGAACGGGAGGATATCATCGCGTCGATCGAGCGGCTGGCAGTCCTTAGGGACAAGGGCATCCTGACCGACGCGGAATTCTCAGCGAAGAAGGCGGACCTGCTGGGGCGGCTCTGACCGGGACAGACATGGCGCTGACCGTGGACAGTTGGCGCTGGCCGGTCGATCATTCCGGCCTGGCTTGCTGATCCAGCTATCTGGGAGATCGTCGATGGCGCTGTTGATCCGTGGCGGCACGGTGGTGAACGCCGATCGCAGCTTTCGGGCTGACGTACTGACAGAAGGTGGCATCATCCAGGCCGTGGGGGAGAACCTGGACGCCCCGCAGGGCACCGAGGTGATCGACGCCGGCGGAGCCTATGTGATCCCAGGCGGTATCGATCCCCACACGCATCTCGAGATGCCGTTCATGGGCACGGTAGCCATCGAGGACTTCTTCTCGGGCACGGCCTCGGCGCTGGCCGGCGGCACCACCATGATCATCGACTTCTGCATCCCCGGGCCCGGACGGAGCCTGACCGCAGGCCTCGACGACTGGCAGTCCTGGGCCGGGAAGGCCTGCGCCGACTATTCCTTCCACGTCGCGATCACGGAATGGACGGAGCGGACGGCGCAGCAGATGGCCGAGGTGGTCGACCGCGGCGTGACCAGCTTCAAGCACTTCATGGCGTACAAGGGCGCCTTGATGGTCGACGACGAGATCCTCTTCCACAGCTTCTCGCGCTGCCGCGATCTGGGTGCCTTGCCGATGGTGCACGCGGAGAATGGCGACGCAGTCTTTCTCCTGCAGCAGCAACTGCTTGACCGGGGCATTACCGGGCCGGAAGGTCATGCCTTGTCGCGGCCTCCGCATGTGGAGGCAGAGGCGGCCAACCGTGCCATCATGATCGCCCAAACGGTGGGATCGCCGCTCTACATCGTACACACCTCCTGCCGTGAGGCGCACGAGGCAATCGCGCGGGCACGTGCGTCCGGCGTGCGCGTCTACGGCGAGCCCCTGATCCAGCACCTCGTCCTCGACGAGAGCGTCTACTGGTCAACCGACTGGGAGTTCGCGGCCTCCCGGGTCATGAGCCCACCATTCCGGTCCAAGGAGCACCAGAAGTCCCTGTGGGACGGGCTGCTCGCGGGTTCCTTGCAGGTCGTCGCGACCGATCACTGCGCATTCACGATCGACCAGAAGAAGGGTGGCCTGGACAATTTCACCAAGATCCCCAACGGGACGGGAGGCCTGGAGGAGCGGCTGAAATGCCTATGGCATTTCGGCGTCAATACCGGGCGCCTGACGCCCAACGAACTCGTGGCAGCCAGCTCCGCCAACTGTGCCCAGATCTTCGGTCTCTATCCACGCAAAGGCGTCATCCAGGCTGGCTCCGACGCCGATCTTGTTGTCTGGGACCCGAAGGCCACCGGTACAATCTCGGTCAAGACCCATCATTCGAAGATGGACACCAACGTGTTCGAAGGGATCAAGGTCGAGGGGCTGCCTGCCATCACCGTGTCCGGCGGGAAGGTCGTCTGGCGGAACGGGCAACTGGACGTGCAGCGGGGTGCGGGGCGGATGATCGCGCGCAAGCCCGGCAGCGCTGCCACCGAGGCGCAGGCCAAGATCAACGAGCGCCTGCGGCCCCAGGGCGTGCGCCGGCTGGTCAGTGCCCAGCAGACACCCTGACCATCGAAGGCAAGAGGGAGTTGCGGCCGCAGCTCCTTCGCCACGAAGGCGATTAGTGGATCTGCACCGACGGTAGCCGCGGCACTGGCTGATCGGTGCGGCCAAGTTGAACGTCGAGCTCGCGACAGGCCTCCAAGCCGACACCGCTTGCGCCCGCCATGGGCCTGACCGAGACGTGGCTCACGACCATGTCGGCGGTGGAGGTGGACTCCAGCATGAATATATCGAGCGCGCAGACGCCCAGCGGATAACGCCACCACTGCGCTTGGCCCGCCCGCAGCGCGATCTCGGGCGAGCCGAACAGGTCATCGACACGCTGCGCGTCCATGCCCACCAAAGCCAGATCGCTGGACGATGGGAGAACCGGTGACGCCACTGGACTGGCCGCGAACACAAGGTCCTGGCGCACGAGCTGGGCCTGCGCGACCGAGGGATCGCTGGAGGCACAGCCACCAAGGGCGGCCATCCCAACCAGCACCATCAGCAAGCCTTGTCCCGTGCGCCAGCGCATCATGAAGGCGGGAGGTTCTCACTCGGCTGGCTGCCTTGGGCATGGCTCTCGATCATGCTGACCGACCCGGAGAGCATGCCACCACGCTCGATCTCGATCTCGCCATAGCGCACGTTGCCCCTGACCTTCCCCGACGAACGGATCAGCAGGCGCTTGCGCACCGTCAGCTCGCCCTCGTAGGTCCCGCTGATTTCCGCCTCTTCGACCTCGCAGCCGCCGATGAAGCGGCCGGAGCCCGCGATCTCGAGCGCGCGCGTCTCGTTGAGCGTAACTTCGCAGAAACCCTCCACCACCAGACGGTCACAAGCGGTGATCTCGCCGGCGAGCCGGATGCCCTGACCGACGATCAGGCGCTTGCCGGTGTTGTCGTCCGTTCCCGGGACGGACACTTTCGGCGCCATCACGCTTGCCAGCGACGGAGCGGGCGGCTCCTCCCTTTTCGGCACGGAAGGCATGACCGGAGGCTTCGTGTCCAGGTTCGCACGAGCGAGCGGCTCGTTCTGCTCGGGACGGGGCGGCTCATTGTCTTTCCTGCGGAACATGCTTTCACCGTCGGATCTTAGAGTTCGTCGGACACGTCCGAGCTACGTTGGAGCACCGAACATCAACTGTTCGATCTCGCTCTGGCTCTAGCATCCGCTCCTGGTCGGTTGAAACCCCCGCGCGTCTGCCTAGGGCCATACGACCTACAGCTTGAGGCATCTCCAGATGGGCGAAAAGTGTGCTGGCGCATCAACTCCACTGAAGCACACCACGTTGCGCCTGCGACACAGAGTTCCGTACTGCGCGTTGCCACCAACGCCCGCATCGCTATGGTCCGCGGCGCCTCGACCGATCGTCACCACCCGGAGCCTGCCATGCCAACCGTCGACCACCTGCCAGCACAGCTCGACGTGGTGGGTCTCGGCAACGCCATCGTCGACGTCGTGGCCGACGCCACCGATGCCCAGCTAGCTGAGCTCGACCTGATCAAGGGAGCGATGACCCTGATCGAAGCCGATCGCTCGGAGTTCCTCTACCAGCACATGGGCCAAGCCATCGAACAGTCCGGCGGCTCTTGCGCTAACACCATGGCGGCCCTGGCGGCTCTGGGGGCCAGGGCAGGCTATGTCGGCCGCGTGAAGCAGGACCAGTTGGGCGCCATCTTCGCGCACGACATCCGGGCGACCGGAGTCACCTTCCTCAATGCACCTGCAGCCGACGGGCCTGCTACGGCGCGCTCGCTGATCTTCGTCACGCCTGATGCACAGCGCACCATGCAGACCTATCTCGGCGCCTGCGTAATGCTCGACGAAGGCGACGTGGACGACGCTCTCGTCGCCCGTGCCAAGGTCACTTACCTGGAAGGATATCTCTGGGATCGTGATGGTGCCAAGGCGGCCTGCCTGAAGGCTGCGTCGATCGCCAAGGCCCATGGGGGCCAGCTGGCGCTGACCCTTTCCGATAGCTTCTGCGTCGGGCGCTGGCGCAGCGAGTTCCGCGAACTTGTCACCAAGCAGGTCGACATCCTGTTCGCGAACGAGAGTGAGATCACCAGCCTCTACGAGACTGATGATTTCGAGGTGGCGAAGGAGGCTGTCCGCCGCGAAGTTGGGCTCGCCGTGCTGACGCGCGGCCCGTCCGGGTCGATCGTGATCGCGGGTCAAGAGGAGCATCCGATACCGCCGGTGGCCCCGGCACGTATCCTGGATACGACCGGTGCCGGTGATCTCTATGTGGCCGGCTTCCTCTACGGATACACCCACGGCCATTCGCTCGCCGACGCGGGCCGACTGGGCAGCGCCTGCGCCTCGGCCGTGATCGAGCAGTACGGCGCCCGGGTCCAAAAGCCGCTGCGCACCCTCATCGAGAGCAGCGGCCGCTGATCCAGCCGTATACCGGGACGCGGCTCGGCGGGATCGGCTGGGCCCTTTCCGGGGTTGTCGTTTTCACCGTCATCTTTGCAGCCGGCAAGCTGACGGGCGGCCAAGTTCCGCTCGTCCAGCTCATCATGCTACGCCTGATCGGCGCGCTGCCGGTGCTCCTGGCCTGGCGGTTGGCCACGCGCACCTATCTCCCCTTCGTGACGCGCGCGCCTGCACTCAGCATCATCCGAGCGTCCTGCGGCTATGGCGGCTTGATGTGCGCCCTGGAAGCCGGGATCCGCCTTCCTCTGGCCCAAGCGAGCACGCTCGGGCTGCTGGAAGGAGTCCTGGCCGTTCTACTGGGAGGATTGCTGCTTCACGAGCGGATCGGGCTGCCGCACCGGGCAGCCGCGGTGTTGGGCTTGGTCGGTGCCACCTTGGCGGCCGAGCCATGGCGCGCCGAGTGGCAGCTGTCGTCAGGTGTTCCCATCGCCCTTGGCAGCGCATTGCTGTTCGGCCTTGAGGTCGTGGTCATCAAGAAGCTGGTGGAAATGGATGAGGCATGGACGCTGATCTTCACCGTCCACCTCTTCGGCCTCGTCCTGCTTGCGCTGCCCGCGTGGTTCATGTGGCGGCCGATCGAACCGGGCCAGATGCTGTTCGCGCTGGCCCTCGGCCCTCTTGGCATCCTCGGCCAGCTGATGAACGTGCGTGCCTGGCGGGCGCTGCCGATCTCGGTGATCGGCCCGCTCGGCTATTCGTGGGTGCTGTTCGCGGCGATCCTGGGCTATCTCGTCGGAGGCGAGCGCCCTGGGACCTGGACGATCGCGGGCGCCATGCTGATCCTTGCCAGTGGCTTGCTCCTGGCACGTGACGGACGCTGAGGCGACAGAGTCCGTCGGCCGAGATCAGCTTGCTACCTCGCAGCGTTCTTCAGGGCCTGGTCGAGATCGGCAATAATGTCCGAAGCTGTCTCGATGCCGATCGACAGGCGAATGACGTCCGGGCCTGCGCCGGCCGCCACCTGCTTCTCTGGTGGAAGCTGGCGATGCGTGGTTGAAGCCGGGTGAATGATCAGCGAGCGGGTATCGCCGATATTGGCGACGTGGCTCAGGAGCTCGCATCCGTCGACGACCTTCACGCCCATCTCGTAGCCGCCCTTCACCCCGAAGGTGAAGACCGAGCCCACGCCGTTGGGGCAGTACTTGTCGAGCAGTGGTGTGCGATTCCGCTCCAGTCGCGCATAGGAGACCCAGGCTACTGCCGGATGGGTCTCCAGGAAGGCGGCGACCTTGTCGGCATTCTCGGCATGCCGCTGCATGCGCAAGGGCAAGGTCTCGATGCCGTTCAGGATCAGGAAGGCGTTGAAGGGCGACATGGCAGGTCCCATGTCGCGCAGCCCGATCGCCTTGTTGCGCACCGTCATCGCGAACGTGCCGAAGGTCTCGTAGAAGGACAGGCCATGGTACGCGGCCGTGGGCTTGGTCATGAGCGGGAACTTGTCGTTCTGCGCCCAGTCGAACCGGCCGCCTTCGACGATGCCGCCGCCAACCGAGTTGCCCTGGCCACCCAGATACTTGGTCAGCGAGTGCACGACGATGTCCGCACCCCATTTCAGCGGGTTGCAGAAGTAGGGGCTGGGCAGGGTATTGTCGACGATCAGCGGGACGCCGGCTTCGTGCGCAATCGTGGCGATCGCTTCCAGATCGGCGACGATTCCGTCCGGATTGGACACGCTTTCCACGAACAATGCCTTCGTCCTGGGCGTGATCGCCTGCTTGAAGTTGCTCGGCTCGCGCGGGTCGACAAAGCTCACGTGCCAGTCGAACTGCGGGAAGGTGCCGCTCATCTGGGCGATCGACCCGCCGTAGAGGCGATTCGACGAGACGACATGGTCGCCTGGGGTCAGCAGGTTCAGGAAGGTCAGGAATTGCGCGGAATGGCCGGACGCGGTGGCGCAGGCGGCCGT
This sequence comes from Geminicoccus sp., assembly GCF_036263595.1. Taxonomy (NCBI): domain Bacteria; kingdom Pseudomonadati; phylum Pseudomonadota; class Alphaproteobacteria; order Geminicoccales; family Geminicoccaceae; genus Geminicoccus; species Geminicoccus sp. The sequence continues at coordinate 33,141 of NZ_DATAGQ010000035.1, forward strand.
GCCTCCCTCGAGTGCGGCCATCCGCTCTTCCAGCACCGAGACGGTCGGGTTGGTCAGGCGCGAGTAGATGTTGCCGAACTTCTGGAGGTTGAAGAGCGCGGCCGCATGATCGACGTCGTCAAACACGAACGAGGTCGTCTGGTAGATCGGCACCGCCCGGGCGCCTGTGGTCGGATCGGGCGCTGCGCCCGCATGCACCGCCAACGTCTCGAATCCGTAACCCGTCTCTCCGGCCATCCGCTTTCTCCCGAGCCATGCATGCCGCGGTGCCTGCATGATCAACAGGTAAGTTTCAAGCTCTGCCGGGATGGGGCATGGTGCCGACCCATGAAACTCGTGCGACGCAGCTTCTTGACGGCGTTGCCTGGCCTTGTGGCCGGCTGTGCATCGGTTGGACCTTCGACGATCGTCCGCGACCATCGGGACTATACCGACGCCATCGCCGATGCTGCCAAACGGCAGGTGCTGGGCGCTGTCGTCCGGCTCCGTTACGCGGACCACGTCGCCTTCCTCGACGTGGGTCAGGTGGTGGCGGGCTACCAGATCGAAGGGGTCCTCGGCACGGGCACCAGCTTTACCAACGGGCTGGACCTGGGGGAGGATCTCAGGCTCTCCGCTGAAGGACGGTACATCGACAGGCCCACCATTACCTGGCAGCCCGTCACGGGGGCTGCCCTGTCGGAGCGCCTGCTCCAGCCGTTGCTGCCGGGAATTCTGGCCGTGCTGGGACTGACCGGTTTCCCCCCGGACATGGTCTTTGGCCTGACCGTCAGTTCCATCAACGGGCTTTCCAATGGATCCACGCGACCTGGCGAGTCCATTCCGGCGGATCCGCGTTGGAGTATGGTGATCGACCGCTTCCGCTCGGTGCGCAGCATCGGCGTAATTGGCATTCGCACCGACCGTGACGGGCTTGGTCGCCCGCGTTTCGTGCTGGTCGACGAGAGCCGTGGCGCCGATCCTCGCGTGAGGGAGATCCGGTCGCTTCTGGGCTTAAGGTCCGAGTTGAACGAGTTCCCTCTGGTCTATGGCTCCGGGCTGGGTGACGGCAGCACGATCAGGATGATCACCCGCCCGCTCCTGGACGTGCTGCTGGAGGTGGCTGGCCGCATCAAGGTCCCGGCTTCCCATGTCGGATCGGGGCGCACGCCGAAAACGGTGGTGGATGTCCCGGCGCTGCCGGTGCTGCGGATTGAAGCTGACGAGGATCGGCCACGCTCGGCTTATGTCGAAGTGGATTATGGAGGCAGCTGGTTTTGGATCGACGAGCACGATTATGCCAGCAAGCGGACCTTTACTTTTCTGATGCTGCTGGTGTCGCTCGCGCAGACCGATCCCGGTAGCCAGCAGCCGCTGCTGACAATACCCACCGGGTAGCAGTAGGGGTAGATCAGTCCGTTGGCCGCAGACAGGACGCTCAGCGTCTGCTGACCTGGATCACCGGCAGTCGCCGCGCTTCCTGGTCCAGCCCCTTGCGGGCCCAGTCCTCCCACAATGCTTCCGGTGGCAGGAAGAACCAGCCGGTTTTGGGATCTCCCACCTTCACGAACCTACCGCTGGCGACGCACAAGGCCGTCAGCAGGCAGATCAGAGCGGCACGCTCGTCATGATTGGATGTCCTTGAGAGCCTGCTGACCAAGGTCGGATGGCCGATGTCCAGTTCCGCCAGCAAGCGCTGCGTGAGCCCGGATTTGACCCAGGCGTCGTAGAGCCAGTCAAATTTCCTCCCACGGCGGAGAACTGGCGGATCCGCAAGCAGTCGGTCCGGCAGTCCGACGGCCAGGAACGCGTTCGGAAACGCCTCGACGATCAGGTCGGCACGGGCGGCCAAGGCTGTCGCTGCTGCCATGGTTGCCCGTCTGAAAGCCTGCCCGGTTCCAGGGATGTGAGACATGCCTGGCTTGCATCGCCTTGCAAAGATGCCCCTGCAGAACAGGCGCTCGACCGAACGAGGCGCCGTCAGTTCCAGATCAAGGGGAGGCCAGGGGCCATCGATGGCCAGGCAGTCATATCTTCCATGGTCGAGCAGCAGAGCACGAGCGGACGCTATGTCGAGATGTTCCAGGAGAAGGGCCTCTTCCCGCTGGATGGCAACGCCAGAGGAGCGTGCCGTTTGGCTGAAGCCGATATCCAGCCCGGCCAGTCGCCAGGGAACCATCAGGGACGAGCGCGGAACTTCGACAGCTGCATGGCTTGGCCCTTCTTCGACGAGATCATGCCGCGGTTCACGCCAAGCCAGCCGATCTCGCCGAACAGGCGCCCATACTCGATCTTCGGGCAACGGTTCATTACCACCTTGAGACCGGCGGCCTCTGCCTTGGCGGCGGCTTCGTCGTGACGTACGCCCAATTGCATCCACAGGACCTTGGCACCAATCCTGATCGCTTCATCCGCGATGGGTGGTACGTCCTCGGACTTGCGAAAGATGTCGACCATGTCCGGTACGAGCGGAAGGGACGCAAGGTCAGCGTGAACGACCTCTCCCAGCAGCGTCTGGCCAGCATAGCGCGGGTTGACCGGCAGGACCCGGAAGCCTTTGCCCTGCAGGTAGAGCATGGCGAAGTAGGACGGGCGCATCTCGTTCATCGAGGCACCGACCATCGCGATCGTCTTCACGTCCTTCAAGACCATGCGGAGCATGCCATCGTCATAGCGAAGGTCGCCGCCTTCAATGCTCATCGGACTTCCTTCGAACTACAGGTGAAATGCCCGGTAAAAGGGCTGGAAGGACAGATGCCTCGGCCGATCTCAGGCCGGCCAGTGTGGTCGGCGCTTCTCGGCAAAGGCGGCCACGCCCTCGGCGAAATCGGCACCGAGAGCGTTCTGGACGATGACCTCGGTCGCATGGCGGTAGGAATCTTCCAGGTTCATGCCCGCACTCTCGTAGAAGGCGCGCTTGCCCAGGGCGACCACGTCGTATGGCTTGTCCAGGATCCGGGCGGCAAGATCAGTGACGACATGGTCGAGATCTGCCGATGGTACGACGCGATTCACCAAGCCCAGGCGCAGCGCCTCGTCCGCATCGATAAAGTCGCCCGTGAACAGCATCTCGAGTGCCGCCTTTTGCGGCATGACCCGGCGCAGTGCCACGGCCGGCGTAGCGCAGAACAGGCCGTACTTGATCCCGGAGGTCGCAAAACGACTGCGATCGGATGCCACCGCCATGTCGCAGGCGGCGACCAGTTGGCATCCTGCCGCGGCCGCGATTCCATCGATGCGCGCGATCACCGGCTGGGGTAGGCGGGTGAGCTTCACCATCACCCGGGAGCAGTGGGTGAACAGTTCGGTCAAAGCCGTCTCGGTCCGGTCAGCAGCCATCTCCTTCATGTCGTGGCCAGCGGAGAAGGCGGCACCGTGGCCGCTCAGCACGACCACCCGCGTTGAACGATCCAGCGAGATCTCGTCGAGCAGGCGCTCCATCTCAGTGAGCACCGCCCTGGATAGGGCGTTGAACGCCTTAGGCCGGTTCAGGGTCAGGTACGTGACGCCGTCCTGGTCGTCCCTGAGGATCACGGGCTCGTTCTGCATGGCACTGGCCGACATCGAGGCTGCCCCCTGGGAAAGCTGCTGCGGCAATGAACGGCTTGCGGGAGCGCCGACGTCTGGGCGACAGACGGGCGGACGCATGACCGTGAGCCCCTGATATAGTGTCGAACAAGCCTCTCCCACCCCTGGATGCTGCAGGATTCGCAGCGCTGGCTGAAACCGCCGTGCCACTGGTGCCGATTCTCGGTCTGGCAGTCGATCGGTTCGACGCTGAAGCAGTGGTTGTCAGGCTGCCCTGGCAGGACGTCGCCCTTCGCCCGGGCGGCTCGGTATCCGGACCCGCGATGATGACGCTGTCGGACATCGCGCTTTGGGGTGCCATCCTTGCGCGGGTCGGGCGGGAGCCGCTTTGCGTCACGACCGACCTGACCTTCCATTTCCTGGCGAAACCACGCCACGCCGACGTCCTGGCCGAAGCTCGGGTCATCCGGCTCGGACGTACGCTGGCAATTGCCGAGGCCACGCTGCGGTCCGACGGGCAAGTGGAGCCCGTGGCCCACGCAGTTGGGACCTATGCGTTACCCGGGCGGTCCTGACGGCACCGTGCAACCCTGGCGACCCGCTGGCGGCCGGCACTTGGCGCCGGTGCTCTTCCTGCCCAGATGGTATCGGTCTCAACCCATTGACCCACGAGCTGATCAGCGGAGCGTACAGCGGGTCCAGCTTGTCCAAGAGTTGTTGGCAAACGGCAGTTCTTCTTGAGAATGGTTGGGGAGCTGGTGACATTGTCCCGTGTCAGCAGAAGACGGGATGACCAACGCCGTGCCTTTGTCTTTCTCACGCATCCCTGATGGCGGGGGGTGCCCTCCTGGCGTCGTTCTCGCCAAGTCAGATCTTGCAGACGCCAGGAGCCCGCCGCAACACGTTGCTGAAGGGCATCAAGGGCACTGACGACGTTGTGCTGGACGCAGCCGATGACGGGTTCTTCTCGCAGAAGTGCCTGCGAGAAAAACGATGCTAAGCGTCTCGCGTGCAAGTCCCGTGGTGCCGGCGAGCTGGCGTGGAACAAGACCGACCAGCTTCCTATCCCGGCTGGCCGGAGACCCCGAACGACGCGGCCCTGTTCGCCCGCTTCTGCCGGATGCAGACGCCAGCATCCCGGCGACCGCCGGCAACTCCAAGGCTGCTGGTCGTGGGCGCAAGCCGTCATCCGCCCACCAAAGGCGTTCCACCCCGGAGCAGCCGACCCGCCA